>DASVLM010000583.1:0-2772 GCA_036384875.1 Noviherbaspirillum sp. | reverse complement strand
TCCCCGCCAAAATACCCAAGCGCCGCCCCTGAAGCTGCGCAAGTACTGACCAAATGCCACGATCCGCCCGCCGCATTCTCAAGGCAGCCTGCAGCTCGTTTCATTTATGTCGATTAAGTAGTATGCTGTTTCTCGGACGTTCCTCCTCTGGCAGGGGTTTTCAAGACCGGCTCCACGCTCACACCGACGGATGCTAGTTCTCCAACCTGAATCCAACCTGAAATATGGAGCGAACCGCCATGCTGACCAACCTCTTGCCCATGCAGGCACCCTCTGCGCCTTGGCCGCCGTTGCGGCGTCGAAGCGCGACCATGTTTTCGCTCTGCAGGTTCGAAAAATGAAAGCGTTGATCGTCGAAGACCAGGAACGGCTGGCGCGCTTCGTGAAGCAAGGCCTGACCGAGCACTCCTACACCGTGACGTGGGTCGGCACCTGCCAGGATGCGCGCAATGCGCTGTGCGAGACCAGTTACGACGTCATCATCCTCGATCTCGGACTGCCGGACGGCGACGGCCTCGACCTGTTGCGCGAATGGCGCAAGAGCGGATTCAACGAGCCCGTCCTCATCCTGAGCGCACGCGACACGGTGCAGGACCGCATCAAGGGCCTCGACATCGGCGCCGACGATTACCTGCCCAAGCCCTTCAGCCTCGAAGAACTGCAGGCGCGCATACGATCGCTGCTGCGCCGCCATTCCACCGCAAAGGAATCGGTGCTCGAACATCGCGGCATCCGGCTCGACCTGCTCAGCCACACGGTGCACATGAACGGCGAACCGGTCGACCTTACCAGCCGCGAATTCGCGCTGCTCGAAATCTTCATGCAGAACACCGGGCGCATCCTTCCGCGCACGCTGATCTGCGAAAAGATCTGGGCCTCGCACTACGACGTCGACACCAACCTGCTCGATGTCTACATGAGCAAGCTGCGCGCCAAGTTCGATATCGTGCCGGGCCAGCCGCTGTTCAAGACGGTGCGCGGCGTCGGCTATCAATTGCTGCCATGACGATGCGCCTGTCCCTGCGCTCGATCAGTTCGCGGCTCGCGATCTGGTATGCGCTGGCCGCCACCGCGACGCTCGCCTGCCTGTTCGTGGCCGGCTACTTCCTGCTGCAGCAATACCTGGTGCACGGGCTGGACATGCTGAATGTCTCTGCGCTGAACGACACCAAGGCGCACCTGGCGCATGCCTACGACCCCAAGGACCTCGGTTTCATCGAGCGGCGCCTGCGCCGGCCGACCAACCGCACCGGCGCGATGTTCTACATCCATGTGCACAACGACGAGAATGGCGCCGAGTTTCTTTCGAAGAACCTGGAAGGCAAGTCGATGCCCGCGTCGGCAGGCAAGAAGGCTTTCAGCGTTCAACTCGACGGTGTCGGCGAACTGCATGCGCAAACCTTCCGCATCGCGCCCTACACGATCACGATAGGAACGCCGAGCCACGACATCGGCATCATCCTGGAAGGCTATGTCGAGATCGCCTTCTCGTTGCTGGGCGCGATGATGGTCGCCAGCCTCGGCATCGGTTTCGGGTTAAGCCGCCTTGCCCTGCGCCCGGTGCGCGTCATCAGCGAAACCGCCAACCGCATCCGCTCCGACAATCTCGGCGAACGCATACCGGTCGGCATGGCGCGCGACGAAATCTCCGGACTCGCGGACATGCTCAACCAGATGTTCGACAGGCTGGAATCATCGTTCTCGCAGATCCGGCGCTTTGCTGCGGAGGCGTCGCATGAATTGAAGACGCCGTTGTCGCTCGTCAGGTTGCATGCCGAGCGCATGCTGACCGATCAACGGCTACCGCCGGAGCACCAGGAATCGCTGCAGGTGCAGCTGGAGGAAATTGCGCGGCTCGACCAGATCATCGAGGAACTGCTGTTCCTCTCGCGCGCCGATGCGCAGGCGTTGCCGCTGGAACTCAAGCATGCCAATCCCGCGCGTTTTCTCAGCGCGCTGGCGCAGGATGCGAGCGTGCTCGCCGAGCATCAGGGCCTGCGTTTCGCCTATGCGCATGACGGCGAAGAGAGGGTCTCGTTCGATGAAAAACGCATGCGCCAGGTGCTGCTCAACCTGATCGCCAATGCGATCAACGTCTCGCCCGCCGGCGGCCACCTTGCCTTGCGCTCGTATGTCGGCGAAGGCATGTGGCGCATGACGCTGGAAGATGAAGGACCGGGCTTGCCGGAAGACCAGTTGGGCCGCGTATTCGACCGCTTCGTGCGAATCACGCTGCCGGGCAAGGAATACAAGGGCAGCGGGCTCGGCCTGGCGATCTGCCGCAGCATCATCGAACTGCACGGCGGCAGCATCCATGCTTGCAACGTGGAACACGGCAACGGGCTGTGCATCGTGATCGAGATTCCCTGCGAGGCGGCGGCGCGTCATGCAAACGCAGGCAGCGCGGCACTGGCGCAGGAAAGAACATCACGGGCGGCACTACCTGCCGGTTGAGCATGCGGCTGCCGCGCCCGGCATCGCGATTCAGGCGAGCCGCTTCTCCATGAACACGCTGAACTCGTTCGCCACGCATGTGCCGAACGGCCCGCACTCGACGTAGCCGCAACGGCGATACATTTCGATCGCCTCGGGCTGCCTGTTGCCTGTTTCCAGCCGCGCGACGGCCACGCCACGCTCGCGCAAGTGCGCTTCCAGGTGGCGCAGGATTTCCTTTGCATATCCCTTGCCGCGCTGCTCTTCCGACACGAACATGCGCCGGAGATCGCCGTAGGTGCCGTCGTCGTCGCGGATGCGCACCGCGCCGCATGCCAC
>DASVLM010000582.1:0-2210 GCA_036384875.1 Noviherbaspirillum sp. | reverse complement strand
CAGCACCAGGTCGAATATTTGCGTCTTCGCCTTGTCCAAGCCATCCTGCCCATCTACTGCCTCTGTGACCTGGTAGCCGGCCGCGCGCAGGCTGAACACCACCATCTGCCGTAGTGAGCCCGAGTCGTCCACTGCCAATATCGTCTTTGCCATCTTGCTTGCTCCTGCGATTGATTACTTCGGGCTAACGCCCGCCGTTGCCTGTATTCGTATTAAAAGAGTTCGATGTCGCCGCTTTCCATGTGGGTCTGGCAAACCGCCTTCCACAGCGCGCTCTCAAGCTTCACGCTTTGCTCCTCGAGCACCTTGTTGATGCTGTTGAGCGTCTCGATGATCTCTTCGGTATTCTGTTCCTGAGGCAGTTGCGACGTACCGTTGGCGACGCCACCGAGGAACTCGCGCAAGCCCGTGACCCGGCGCACGGTGCGCCCGATCAATTGACTGGTCATATCCTGGAATTGCAGCCCCGTGATTGCCGCATTGACGTGCTGGCCGATTTCGTCGTGCTTCGCACGAAGCCGCTCGGCGATCTCCGGCGTCACCTTTGCGCCGGACAGCAGCAATTCGATTGCTTCCCGCTGTGCCGTGATTGCCTCATGAATGGCCATGAAGCTGGCACCCAGCTTCTCGATCGCTTCGCCGAGCAGAAAGCTGGTCTGCACCAGATCCGTTTCAACCTCGGTCAGATGCTGGGTGCCATGATCCGACAAGTTGGACAGCAGATGCTTGACCTGCGATCCCAGATGCCTATCTGTCGCCCTGTAGATTCCCCGTCCCCCAAAACAGCCTGCTTACCGTGCTAACCGTGAGTTCGCCGTCGCTGCCGCTTCATGCGGTCTTGTCACTTCGCGCCGGCGCCGGCTATTTCCTGTTTGGCTTGCGCCTCGTTCGAAACCTCTACGGTTCCGCCCTCCTTCAACGCGGATTCTTCCGTCTTCTTGTTCATTACAATAATGCTAATGCGGCGATTGATTGGATTGAACGGATCATTCTTGTCCAGCGGGACCGCCGACGACAATCCTACGACACGAAGCACTTTCGATTCATCCATCCCGCCAGCAACCAACACGCGACGCGATGCATTCGCCCGGTCTGCCGACAATTCCCAATTGCTGTAGCCACGTTCACCGCTTGCATATGGCGTCGCGTCCGTATGGCCGGAAAGACTGATCTTGTTCGGCACATCGTTCAATGCGTGGCCGATCTCGAGCAGGATTTCGCGGGTATAGGGCTGCAATTCCGCCTTGGCCAGCGCAAACATAGGTCGATTTTGCTCGTCAACGATCTGTATACGCAAGCCCTCTGTTGTAATGTCGATGAGGAGCTGGTTCCGGAACTGCTTGAGCGCGGCCCGCGCATCGATGGCCGCTTCAATCTTTTCCTTTAGTCCGCGCAGGCGTGCGATCTCCATCTTCTCGACCTGCTGCTCCATTTCCCTCAAATGCGCAGCCTGGAGATTGTAGGTCTTCTTCATGTCGGGGTCGTCCCCCTTCTTGACCTGGCCGTCCTTGCGCGTCAGGTCCTTGCCGCCACCTTGCACGACACTCGAACTGTCACCTGATCCGGAGCCGCCGGACATCGCCACCTTCAGTGGCGTCTTGAAATAATCGGCAATACCCTGCAGGTCGCCCTTGGTGGTGGAACCCAGCAGCCACATCAGCAGGAAGAATGCCATCATCGCGGTCACGAAGTCGGCATAGGCGATCTTCCAGGCGCCACCGTGATGGCCGCCGCCGCCCTTGTTGATCTTCTTTACGATGATGGGGCGAAGCCCTTCGTCTGCCATGTCGGATTCCGCTTCCCTGTTACCGGTTCTTCAGGCTTACTTGGACCTGGACTGCTTGATGTGCTCTTCCAGTTCGCTGAACGTTGGGCGCTCGGTCGAAAACAGCACCTTGCGGCCGAATTCGACGGCGAGCGCAGGCGCGTAACCATTCAGGCTGGCGAGGAGCGTGACCTTTACACACTGGAACATCTTCGAGGATTCGTGCAGCTTCTGTTCGAGTGCGCTGGACAGCGGACCCACGAAACCGTACGCCAGCAAAATACCAAGGAAGGTACCGACCAGCGCATGCGCGATCAGGATACCCAGCTCCTGAGGTGGCAGGCCGACTGATTCCATCGTATGCACCACGCCCATCACCGCCGCCACGATACCGAATGCAGGCATGGCGTCGCCGAGCTTGGCAATGCAATGCACCGGCACTTCG
>DASVLM010000581.1:0-4489 GCA_036384875.1 Noviherbaspirillum sp. | reverse complement strand
CAGGACTGCATCGAGTCCTTCTCGCATGTGCTATTCACCGTGTTCGGCTTCCTGATGAAACTGGCTCCGCTGGGTGCTTTCGGCGCGATGGCGTTCACAGTGGGCAAGTACGGCCTCAAATCCATCAGTTCGCTCGGCATGCTGATCGTCACGTTCTATGTGGCCTGCCTGTTCTTCGTGTTCGTTGTGCTGGGGATTCTGGCCCGCCTGCATGGCTTCAGCCTGTTGAAGACGCTGCGCTACTTCAAGGAAGAATTGATCGTCGTGCTCGGCACGTCTTCCACCGAACCCGTGCTGCCGCGCATGCTGATGAAGCTGGAACAGCTCGGTTGCCGGAAAGGCGTATCCGGCCTGGTGCTGCCGATGGGCTACTCCTTCAATCTCGACGGCAGCGCGATCTACCTGACGCTGGCAACCGTGTTCATCGCCCAGGCCTGCAATATCCATCTATCGCTCGGCCAGGTCCTGACCATGCTCGCCGTGATGCTGCTCACCTCCAAGGGCGCAGCCGGCGTGACGGGCAGCGGCTTCGTCGCGCTGGTGGCGACGCTGACGGTGATGCCGGAGATTCCGGTCGCCGGCGTCGCCCTGATTGTCGGTGTCGACCGCTTCATGTCGGAAGCGCGCGCGTTGACCAGCCTCGTCAGCAACGCTATCGCCAGCATCGTGGTGTCGCTGTGGGAAGGAGCGTGCGATCGTAACGTGCTGGAGAGCGAACTGAACCGGGGATTCGTCCAGCTCGAAGAAGTGACCGAAGAGTCGGAAGCGCCGGCCGCTGGCACCCAACGGGCAGCCGCCTGATTCGCCGCGGCACGACAAGTATTTATTTTGTTTGGAACCATGAAGAAATCCATCCCTTGTGTACTGATGCGCGCCGGCACCTCGCGCGGCCCGTTCTTCCTGCGCGAATGGCTGCCGGCCGACGACGACGCGCGCGACCAGGCACTGATCGGCGCCATCGGTGCGTCCGATCCGCTGCAACTCGACGGCGTCGGCGGCGGCAGCACGCTCAACAGCAAGGTCGCGATCGTGTCGCGTTCCAGCCGCCCCGATTGCGATATCGACTATCTTTTCGCGCAAGTCGGCGTCGGCCAGAAGTCGGTCGATATCCGGCCCAACTGCGGCAACATGCTATCGGGAGTAGTGCCATTCGCGCTGGAACAGGGGTTGATCAAGGCAACGGAGGGCACGACCACCGCGCGCGTTTTCAATGTGAACACCGGCTCCTGCATCGACGTCACCGTATGCACGCCCGGGGCGCAAATCACCTACGAGGGAGACGCGCGCATCGACGGCGTAGCAGGCACCGCGGCGCCTATCCTGCTCAACTTTCTCGATGCATGGGGCGCCGTGACAGGCAAGGTTTTCCCCACCGGGAACCGCATCGACATAATCGACGGCATCGAAGTCACCTGCATCGATGCCGCCATGCCCTTGATGATGGTGCGCGCCGCCGATCTCGGCCTGACAGGGCGCGAACGGCCGGTCGAGCTGGACGCCAATGCCGCACTGCTCGAGCGCCTGGAATCCCTGCGACTGAAGGCAGGTGCGATGATGGGATTGGGCGACGTATCGAACAGCGTGATTCCGAAACCCGTTATCGTCAGTGCGGGCGACAGCCCTAACAGCATCACCTCGCGCTACTTCACGCCGCGCCGTTGCCACGCGTCGCATGCCGTCACCGGCGCCATCGGCGTCGCCACTGCCTTCGCGCTGCAGGGCACGGTGGCGAGCGGGCGGCAGCTGGCGGCAGGCCGACATGATCTGGCGGTGCTGCATCCGGCCGGGCGCATCGATATCGCGGTGGAGATGGAAGGTAGCGGCGATGCGCTCAACATCAAGAGCGCTTCGCTGGTGCGTACGGCACGCAAGATTTTCGAAGGCGAACTGCATATTCCCGACTATGTCTTCTCGCGCCCTTCGGCAAGCGCAGAGATGCGGGATGGCACTGCGTTCCCTCGCAAGCCCGTCACCATCGTCGTGCCGACCCCGGCCGGCGGTGGCAACGACACGATGACGCGCACCATCGCGCAAAAACTCGGCACAGCGCTCGGCTGCGAAATCATCATCGACAATCGTGCCGGCGCCAACGGCTCGATCGCCGCCGAATACGTGGTGCGCGCGACGCCGGACGGCCACACGCTCATGCTCGGCTACATCGCCACGCATGCGATGTATCCGGCATTGCAAAAGCTGCGCTACGACCCGGTGAAGGACTTCCAGCCGATCGGGCTGCTCGGTTACTCGCCGACATTGATGGTCGCCAGCATGCGGTCAGAGGTACACGACATGGACAGCCAGCTGTCGCAACTGAAATCCGCGCCAGGCAATTTCTGTTATGCATCGGCCGGTACCGGCACCGCCCCCCACTTCGCCGGCGAGCTGTTCAAGATCAGCTCGGGCACATCGATGCTGCACCTGCCGTACAACGGCGCCGCTGCGGCGATCCGCGATACGGTGGCCGGCCATACGCAACTCATGTTCCCCAGCCTGTTTTCGGCGGCCCCGCATGTGAAGAATGGCCGGCTGCGCGCACTTGCGGTGGCAGGGCCGAAGCGCCTCGCGGCGCTGCCCGAGGTACCAACGCTGAAGGAAGCCGGCATCGAGGGCGTGGACGTGACGCAGTGGTACGCATTGTTTGCGCCGGCAGGCACGCCTGCCGCCGTCGTGGAGAAGATCAACAAGGCGCTCGACGAAGTCCTGTCCGATCCGGAAATCATCGAGCGTATCGAGCGCAATGGCGCGCTGGTGGAAACCTGCACGCCGGAACAACTGCGCGAACTAGTGCAGTTGGAACTGACAAAATGGCGCGGGGTCGTGCAGCAGGCTCGGTTGGCGGAACTGTCGGCATTCAATGAGCAGGCGGCGGAAATCGACGCGCAGCTTATGGCTGTCTAGAGTCTTGCGGTGATTTAACGGCGGGGAGGCGTGCAGCTAAAGGCGTCACGGGATGTGTGGGTAGCAATCAACGGCTTGTTGTGAACGACGCCGATCCTGCAGCAGTATTGCCCCTCTCAGGTAAAGCCAGTCGAGGGGCTCTTTATTTTTGTGTCTACAAGTGCGCTCATCGAAAAGAGCCTTGTGGGTCTGGGATTGGCCTGAATGCGGACATTCAGAGGCGTATCGAAAAGGACAGAAATCGACCCGAAGTCAACGTAGTGGTTTCCCGTAAGCTGCCGTTCAACGTGTGGGATAACCAGCGGCGAAGCTGTCTGTGTTCATTTTCATGTTAGGTTGCTCGGTGGAGAACAAGCCCTCCTTTGAGTAGCACTTGCTCAACCTTGGTAAAACCAGCATCCATGAGGGCCTGGCGTTGCTCTTCGACCGACATGTACAGTTGATCGTTCGACATGCCGCCTTCTCCACAGAAATGGTCGCAGACGAGATAAGCGCCACTTGGTTTAAGAAGCTCCCGCACCTTAGCGTGGAGAGTCGGCGCATAGCGCTTATGGCGAAGTTCGTGGACTGCCTGGTGTGTGACCGCAAAGTGAAAGTCACCCAGACCGTCGCTCCAGTCGGCGTCACGGAGATTTCGCTCAACGAACTGGACGCGGGCGCATAAGTTGCCGAGTCGCTGCTTGGCAAGATCGTGCATTGCTGCCGAGAAGTCGACTGCCACATACGAGAGAGCAACATGTGACGTAAGCAGCCGTTCAGCCAAGAAACCCGGTCCGGAACCCAGCTCGAGTACTCGACAAGCCGATGCGGAACCCGACTTGCCAATTTCCCCCGCAAAGGCATTAAAGAAGTCTACACGCCAAGGGCGAACAGACATGGCAGCTTCAGTCCAATCTCGCGCATGGTCCTCACGGCGGAAATCAACAGTAATTGGGACGTCACTATTCATGATATGCATCCTAACGCCCTTGTTGGCCAGCGCCGAAGGCGTCGGTGTCGATTGCCTTGTTAAATTTTTTGTTCATCTTGCGAAAAAAAACCTTATCAAACCCAGGAATGTATTCAGGCACTCTAGCGAAGACCTCGTACTCGTGCCGAATATAGAAAGGAACGGCCTTTACGTTCAAAGTCTCAAGCCGTATTTCTCGGCATTCATCGCCGAAGACTTTATTCTCAATGGCGGTGAGAATCCTGCTTCCATGCCCTTTGGATCGTTCTTCATCTTCCACCCATAAATGCGTAAGGTAAAAATTTCCGCGGACAGTATCACCAGTCGCGCCACCGATCATTTTGCCTGATGTGTCCTTAAGCAATATAGCCGTCTTCCTTGGCTCTTGACCACCGATCGCTTCGACGCCAAAACGATACAACCCATCCAATATAGGCTGAGTATCCAATTGATCAGGCTCGTCAATTATCGACAGCTCGTAGCTCTTCATTATTTAAAATTTAACGCCGATCTAACAGACACAAAACATTTGCCGCGAAGCGCGCAGCTTTATGTTTTTTGCCCGATTTGAGTGACGAGTCATACCTGTCTTTCCGTTATGAATGCGTCGCCGCACTTCAAGCAAACCCAAGAGCGCTTCCA
>DASVLM010000580.1:0-2070 GCA_036384875.1 Noviherbaspirillum sp. | reverse complement strand
CATTCGCTGGCGGGAAGCTCGGCAACTGTTGGCTTCACGTCCCTGCAGGAAGGCGCACATGCATTGGAGATGGTGCTGCAGCAGCTCGCCCGCAACCCGGTTCACCTGACCGCGCACGACTTCGACACGCTGGAGCAGACGGTGGAGCGCTTCAAGCTTATGCTGCAAAAATTTGCGCTTGGCGAGTTGCCGCGCCATGAGCCGGAATATGCGCGTCTGCTGAACAGCTTGCAGGCGAGCCTTGAGGCGCGTGCGGCAATGCCTGCCGACATCGCGCATCCCGACGGGACGAATGAGAATTTCCCGGATACGCTATCGACACAATCGGGCGAGGATCGACTCGATGCAAGCGCTGTGGAACTGCCAGTTGCCGCCGAGCCGTTCAATGAATCGGCAACCGACGGCGAACCTGGTCTTGGGGCAGATGCGCCGATTGTCGCCAAGGATGAGATCGACGCCGACCTGTTGCCGGTGTTCCTTGAAGAAGGGCGCGACGGCTTGCCGCAACTCGGCGAGCTGCTGCGCTCATGGCAGGCGAAGCCTTCCGATTCGGCCGCGCCGCAACTGATGCTGCGCCTGCTGCACACCTTGAAAGGCAGCGCGCGCATGGCCGGCGCAATGGAGCTTGGCCAGCAGCTGCACGACATGGAAACGCGTGTCGAAAACCTCATGCATCTCGGTTCGCCGTCTCCGCTCGCGCTCGACGATTTGCTGTTCCGCTACGACAGGGCATTGCAGCTGTTCGAGCACCTGCAGCATCCGGACGCAGGCACGCTGACACCGGCAGTATCAGGTGGCGAGGGAGCAATCGAACAGGCGGACCATGATGCGGTCACAGCAGCGCTTGCGCCGGCAGCGCCGCTCCCGGGAGACGCATCGGCACACCCGTTGGCGATGCGGCCGCAGGCAGCCCGATCCCCGGCAGTGCCGTCGCAAATGGTGCGTGTGCGTGCAGACATCCTTGACCGTCTCGTGAACCAGGCTGGCGAAGTGTCGATTTCACGTTCCAAGCTGGAAAACGAAGTCGGCACGTTGCGCCAGTCGCTCTCGGAGATGACCGAAAACGTCGTGCGCTTGCGGGATCAATTGCGCGAGATTGAAATGCAGGCAGAAACGCAGATTACCTCGCGCATGGCGCAATCGGCGGATCGTGAATTCGATCCGCTGGAGTTCGATCGTTTCACGCGCCTGCAGGAACTCACCCGCATGATGGCCGAGAGCGTCAGCGACGTGACCTCCGTGCAGCAGAATCTATCGCGTACGCTCGACACGGCTGCCGACGACCTGGCGCTGCAGGCGCGCCTGACGCGCGAACTGCAACAGGATCTGATGCGGGTACGCATGGTGCAATTCGCCAGCATCGCCGAGCGCCTGTACCGCGTGACGCGGCAGGCGGCGAAGGAAGTCGACAAGCGCGTCAACCTCGACATTCGCGGCGGCGGCGTGGAAATCGATCGCGGCGTGCTGGAGAAGATGACGGGTCCGTTCGAACACTTGCTGCGCAACGCCATCGCCCATGGCATCGAAACGCGCGAGGCGCGCCAGGCAGCGGGCAAGAATGAGACGGGCGAATTGCTGGTCGAAGTCCGGCAGGAAGGCAATGAAGTCGTCATCCGCTTTTCCGACGACGGCCAGGGCTTGAATGTGGGGCGCATCCGCGACAAGGCGCAGCGTATCGGCTTGCTGCAAAACGATGAGGCTGCGTCGGACGAGGAAGTCCGCGACCTGATTTTCCATCCCGGCTTCTCTACGGCGGATGAAGTGACCGAACTGGCCGGGCGCGGCATCGGCATGGATGTGGTGCGCTCGGAAGCGGCTTCGCTCGGCGGACGGGTGTCGACCTGGTCCGAGCCTGGCCAGGGTACGCAGTTCACGATCCACCTGCCGCTTACGCTGGCGGTGACGCAGGTGGTGCTGCTGTCGAGCGGCGGGCACGTCTATGCGGTGCCGTCGGTACTGGTGGAGCAGGTGCAACAGCTGCGCACCAATGCGCTGGCTGCCGCTTACAACGACAGCGCAATCGTCTGGTCGGGACAGCGCGTGCCGCTGCATTACTTGCCGGGCCTGCTC
>DASVLM010000579.1:0-2567 GCA_036384875.1 Noviherbaspirillum sp. | reverse complement strand
ACGAGCGCATTCCAGACATCGCTGCTGACTTCGCCGTCGTCGCGCTTGCATTCGGTGCACAGCGTGCGCACCAGGCGCTGCGCCATGATGCCGATCAGCGTGGATTCGAGCAGGTAATAGGGCACGCCGAGTTCCAGCAGGCGCATCACAGCCGATGGCGCATCGTTGGTATGCAGCGTGGAAAACACGAGGTGGCCGGTCAGCGCTGCCTGGATCGCCATCTCGGCGGTTTCCAGGTCGCGGATTTCGCCGACCATGATGATGTCCGGGTCCTGCCGCATCAGTGCGCGCACGCCGTCTGCAAACGAGAGGTCGATGCCGTGCTGCACCTGCATCTGGTTGAACGAGGCTTCCACCATTTCGATCGGGTCTTCGACGGTGCAGACGTTGACCTCGGAAGTCGCCAGCGCCTTCAGCGTGGTGTAGAGCGTGGTCGTCTTGCCCGAACCGGTTGGGCCGGTGACGAGGATGATGCCGTGCGGGCGCACCGTGAGCGCATCCCAGCGTTTGGCATCGTCGACCGGGAAGCCGAGTTCCGGCAGCGTCTTCACGACCACGTCCGGGTCGAAGATACGCATCACCAGCTTTTCGCCGAAGGCAGTCGGCAGCGTCGACAGTCGCAGCTCGATTTCCTGCCCGCTTGCGGTGCGCGTCTTGATGCGGCCATCCTGCGGGCGGCGCTTCTCGACCACGTCCATGCGGCCGAGCAGCTTGATGCGCGCGGTCATCGCGATCATCACCGCCGGCGGCACCTGGTAGACCTGATGCAGCACGCCGTCGATGCGGAAGCGGATCACGCCGAGGTCGCGCTTGGGTTCGAGATGGATATCGGAGGCGCGCTGCTCGAAGGCGTACTGCCACAGCCAGTCGACGATGTTGACGATGTGCTGGTCGTTGGCATCGAGCTGCTTGTCGCTGCGGCCGAGTTCGACCAGCTGCTCGAAGTTGTTGCGCAACGCGACGTCCTGGCCGGTGGACTTGTTGGCGCCCTTGATGGATTTGGCCAGCGTGAAGAACTGCGCGGTGTATTGCGCGATGTCGAGCGGGTTGGCGATCACCAGCTTCACATTGCGCCGCGTGATCTTCGAAATCTCGGCTTCCCACTCGACGAGGAAAGGTTCGGCGGTGGCGATCACCACCTCGGTCGGCGTGAGTTCCACCGGCAGGATGTTGAAGCGCGCGGCGTAGGTGGCCGACATCACGTCCGCCACCTTGGTGAAGTCGATCTTCAGCGGGTCGATGCGGAAGAAGGGCAGGTTCACCTTGTGCGCCATCCATTCCGTCAGCCAGTCGAGGGTGATGAGCCGGGGCGGCGTGGTGTTGGAGTGCAGCTTGCACTGCGCGACCGCCGCCAGCGGATGCATGGCAACCGTCGCATTCCGCAGCAGGCCCTGCGCCTGGTTGTAATAGGACTTGATGTCCGCCTTGCTGATGTGGCCGTCGGCCAGCAGCCAGGTAAAGAGTTGCTGCAGATCGAGTGCCTTGGAAGCGGATTTGCTCATGCGGGTCTCAAGCGTGTCTCATGCGTGTGGATTCCGGGCGGATTTTCCTATCCTACCAACTATCGTTCGGAATGCCATGCTTTCAGTCCGTTCACCCAGGATTTTGCCGGCAGCTTTGTCTCTTGCACAATCTGCGCCGCGCGTTCATGCAGCGCGGTGAAGTCGAAGTCGCGCGGTTCCTTGAAAGCGATGGCGATCACGTTGCCTTCGTGGACCGGCGGCAGGAAAGCTACCTGGCCGAACGCGTATTTCATCGCCTTGAGGTTCTTGGCGTAGCTCGGATGTTCGCCGAACAGGTTGACCGTCATGATGCCGTGCGGCGCAAGGCAGGCGGCGCAGGCTTCGTAGAACTCGGGGGTGTCCAGCACCGGGCCGCGCGCGGTGGCGTCGTACAGGTCGACCTGCAGTGCATCGAGCGTGCCATGATGCGCATCGTCCGTGACGAAGTACATCGCATCCATTTCCAGCACCGAGAGACGCTCGTCCTCCGGCGGCAGCTTGAACATGCTGTTGCAGATCGCGATTACCGAGGGATTCAACTCGACCGCGGTTACCCGCGCCTCGGGGAACTGTCGATAGCAGAACTTGGTCAGCGCGCCGGTGCCGAGGCCGAGTTGCGCGACATGGCGCGGCGCGTCGATGAACAGCATCCAGGCCATCATCTGCTGTGCGTACTCCAGTTCGGGCCAGTCGGGTTTGCGGATGCGCATCGCGCCTTGTACCCATTCCGTTCCGAAATGGAGAAAGCGCACGCCGTCCTGCTCGGACAGGGTGACAGGGGCGAACTTCGGCTTGCGCGGCTTGACGGCAGCTGACTTGGTCTTGCCGGGGCCTTCCTTGCGGTTGGCGTCGGCTTCGATGGATTTGCGTTTGATGAGCATGGCGGGAGTATGGTCTGACGCGGCAATTTTACAGAATGATGCCCGCTTCACATGATCATGTGAGGCGTAATCACCGTAATATCGTCACAATCCAGGGGAGAATCGATCGAACGTCCGCACATGACCCAGCTGAAAAATGGCACGGCAACCAAGGTTGTCGTTGTTGAAGATGATAGCTACACCC
>DASVLM010000578.1:0-4992 GCA_036384875.1 Noviherbaspirillum sp. | reverse complement strand
GGATCTGGCGGACCGAGTTGACTTGCGCGACATCCCGCTCGTGACGATCGACGGTGAAGACGCGCGCGATTTCGACGACGCAGTCTATTGCGAGCCAACCAAGATAGGGCGCAGCAATGGCTTCCGTCTGATCGTCGCCATTGCTGACGTAAGCCACTATGTGAAGCCGAACGACGCATTGGATGCCGATGCTCTAGAGCGCAGTACCTCAGTGTACTTTCCGCGTCGCGTGATTCCCATGCTGCCTGAAAAGCTCTCAAACGGCTTGTGCTCGTTGAATCCAAGCGTCGATCGATTGACATTGGTATGTGACGCCGTGATCACTGCCAAGGGTGAAATCAAGGCTTACCAGTTTTACCCCGCTGTGATTCACTCTGCTGCGCGGCTGACATATACGGAAGTTGCTGCAGTCCTGGAGAATACCAAGGGGCCGGAAGCCGCCAAACGCCAAGCTCTGGTGCCGCACTTAAGTAACCTTTATGACGTGTTCAAGGCTTTGCTGCAGGCCAGGCAGGTACGTGGAGCGATCGATTTCGAGACGACCGAGACCTATATCGTCTGCAATGCTGCAGGCAAGATCGAACAGATCCTGCCGCGCACACGCAATGACGCGCACCGTGTCATCGAGGAGTGCATGCTGGCAGCAAACGTTTGCGCAGCGGATTTGCTGGCACGGCACAAGCATCCGGGCGTGTACCGCGTCCATGCCGGCCCGTCGAAGGAAAAGCTGAATCAGGTCCGGACTTTCCTCAAACAGCTCGGATTGCATCTGGGTGGCGGCGACACTCCCGCTGCGTCCGATTACGCCGAATTGATCCCCAAGATCAGGATGCGGCCCGATGCAGTACTGGTGCAAACGATGCTGCTGCGTTCGATGCAGCAGGCAGTGTACAGTCCGGACAATATTGGTCATTTCGGGCTGGCGTATGAAGCCTATGCACATTTCACCAGTCCGATTCGCCGTTATCCCGACTTGCTTACGCATCGTGCCATCAAAGCCATTCTCCAAGGGAAGCGTTATGTGCCGAAGGATATCGATACCGGTAGTCTGAACACCATGCTGTCGCCAGCCGCACGCCGGATGCAAGCGGAAGCACAGGAAAAGGCGAAGGCCAGGGGCGACAAGAAAAAGCGTGACGACGAGCTGGCAATCTGGGAAGCGCTCGGCATCCACTGTTCCGCCAATGAGCGCCGGGCAGATGAGGCATCGCGCGACGTCGAGGCTTGGCTGAAGTGCTACTTCATGCGCGACAAGCTGGGAGAAGAATTCACCGGCACGATTTCCGGCGTGACGCCGTTCGGCATTTTCGTCCAGCTCGATACGTTGTTTATCGAAGGCTTGGTGCATGTGACGGAACTCGGTTCGGATTACTTCCAGTATGACGAAGTGCGCCATGAGCTCCGCGGCGAACGGACCGGCATTCGCTTCCAGCTGACAGAACGCGTAACGGTCCAGGTCAGCCGGGTCGATCTTGATGCGAGGAAGATTGATCTTCGTCTCGTCAATGAGCCCGGCATCCGCTCGTTGTTGAAGAATGAATCCCGCCGCACGGAAGAGCCGCGTCGTGAGGGAAAGGCGGTCGCGAAGAAGGCGGGCAAGACTGCCGCCAGTGCCAAACCGCCGAAGGCCGCGAAGCAGGCCAACGCCAAGCGCTCCAGAACCACGACGTCAAGCAAATCTGCACGTTCGACAAAATCGTACGGCAAGACGGCAAAAAGAAAAAGATAAGACATGAAAAGCAAGTTGATTTTTGGCTTCCACGCCGTGACCGCGCGATTGCGGCATGATCCTTCGTCCGTGGACGAAATCTATGTGGATGCCGGCCGGCATGATCGCCGCATGCAGGATCTCATCCGCGCGGCCGAGGCGGCCAAGGTTCGCATCATCCATGCGGAAGACCATCGTCTCGACGGCATGGCAGGCACCCGGCGACACCAGGGCGTGGTAGCCAAGGCTGGCCCGCTGTCGCTGGCGCGCACCATCGATGAGTTGCTGGACGCAATTGAAGGCCCGCCGCTTCTGCTTCTGCTGGATGGTGTAACCGATCCGCACAATCTCGCAGCTTGCCTGCGGGTGGCGGATGGCGCCGGAGCGCATGCCGTCATCGCGCCCAAGGACCGTGCGGTTGGCCTGAATGCGACAGTCGAAAAGGTGGCCAGCGGTGCAGCGGAAACCGTACCGTACATTACCGTCACCAACCTGGCGCGCACCATGCGCGAGCTGAAGGAGCGCGATATCTGGCTGATCGGTACGAGCGACGATGCTGAAAAGGGCTTGTATGAGGCGGACTTTTCCGGGCCGGCAGCGCTGGTGATGGGTGCCGAGGGTGAAGGTATGCGGCGCCTCACTCGTGAAAATTGCGACCTGCTGGTGAGGATACCGATGCAGGGCGCCGTGGAAAGCCTTAATGTGTCTGTTGCTTCCGGTGTCTGCCTCTACGAAGCACGCAGGCAACGTATCGCCAAGGCTTGAGCGCAGCGGACATCGCAGAACGGCGCTAGAAAACGACATTACGTCCACTGCTACTTCCGACCATCCCATCATGTTCAGCCGCATTCGCGAAGACATTGCCAGTATCATCGAGCGTGACCCCGCAGCGCGCACTGCATGGGAAGTGCTGACTTGTTATCCGGGCCTGCATGCAATCATCATGCATCGCTGGGCGCATTGGTGCTGGCTGCGCGGATTCAAGTGGTTGGGACGGTTCATTTCCCATATCGCTCGTGCAATCACCGCCATCGAAATCCATCCCGGTGCGACTATTGGCCGCCGTGTATTCATCGACCATGGCTTCGGCGTGGTCATCGGCGAAACCGCGGAAGTAGGGGACGACTGCACCATTTATCAGGGCGTGACTTTGGGCGGCACGTCTTTGAGCAAGGGAGCGAAAAGGCATCCTACGCTCGGACGTGGAGTCATCATCGGTGCCGGTGCCAAGGTGTTGGGCGGATTCACGGTCGGCGAAGGAGCGAAAGTGGGCTCGAATGCCGTCGTCGTGAAGGAAGTGCCGCCGGGGGCGACAGCGGTCGGCAATCCTGCGCATATCCTGCAGAAGGATACAGGCAAGCAGCGCGAAGAGGCAGCCGCGCGCGTGTTTGCTGCGTACGGGGTGATGCCGGGCAGTGGGGAGGATCCACTATCCACCGCGCTGCACAAGCTCATTGACCATGCGGTTGCGCAGGAACTGCAGATGCAGAAAATCATCGCCGCGCTGAAGGCGTCGGGCGTACAGTGTGAAGAGCTGCAAGCTCCGACGAAGTTCGATGCAGAGCAGCTGAACAAGTTGGTGGAATAGGAAGAAATCAATGAACGATACCGTTGCCGGCTCGTCGACGGGTGCCGACCGCGACGTGCTGGATCCATTCGAAGTGCGTGTGCTGGCTGTGCTTGCCGAGAAAGAAGCGCTGACTCCCGATAACTATCCGATGTCGCTGAATGCGTTGACGAATGGATGCAACCAGTTATCGAGTCGCGATCCGGTAATGTCGCTATCCGAGGGCACGGTACAGGACGTGCTCGACCGGTTGGTGCAGCGTAAATATGTGTCCGAGGTCCGGCAAGCGGGAGCTCGGGTCGTGAAATACGAACACCGCATGCGCATGAAGTGGGCGCTGGAACAAGACAAGCTTGCTGTCCTGACGCTCCTCATGCTGCGAGGTATCCAGACTGCCGGTGAAATTCGAGCGCGCAGCGGCCGATTGCACGATTTTTCGTCAGTCGCCGATGTCGAGCAGGGATTGCAGTTTCTGATCGACAAATATCCACCGCTGGTCGCGCGCCTTGCTCGCGCACCGGGCACGAAGGAAGTGCGTTATGCACACTTGTTAAGCGGTGAAGAGGCCGTCGAACGACAGGAGTCGGCGTCCGGTTTTTCAGGCGTCGTGGAAACGCCTCGGCAGGACCGGATTTCGCACCTGGAGGACGAAGTAGGGAAGCTGCGCGCCGAGATCGAACGTTTGAGTGCGAAGTTTGATGAATTCAGGAAGCAGTTTGAATGATCGTATCGACGGCTTTGCCGTCGATGTCGCAAAAGCTTAATCTGCCGTGTTCATCCAATGCGAGCCAGCCTCCGCGAGGAGATGCAGCGTCGCAATCCCAATCTGGCAGGACGTAGCGTTTCCGGACCTCTGTACCGTCGTATTGATGGCAGCCGGGACGATGTGTATGGCCATGAATCATCACGTTTGCTGATGCGCGCGCAAACAGATCGGCGATTGCGCTTGCGTTCACGTCCATGATCTCATACGACTTCCCGCGTTGCGCTTCTTTGCTGCCGCTGCGCAAGCCTTCGATGATGGCTTTGCGCTGAGCGAGCGGCATATCGAGGAACTGTCGTTGCCACTCGGGTTGCCGAACCTGGGCGCGAAACGCCATGTAATCCACATCGTCAGTGCATTGTGCATCACCATGGGCCAGAACGATGCGCAAACCGCCAAGTTCCAATGTGGCGGGATCTGGCAGCATGTTCAATCGTGCTGCAGTCGCGAATGCGGTGCCAACGAGAAAGTCCCGGTTGCCTGCGATCCAGAATACTTCGACACCGGCGTCGCTTACTGCGCGGATTGCTTCAATGACGCGCCGATGATATTCGGTCTCAATATCGTCGTCGCCCGCCCAGTACTCGAACAGATCACCGAGGATGTACAGCCGTCGCGCTTGGGACGCATGTAAGCCCAGGAAACGCAGAAATGCCTCCGTGGTTTGCGGCACGCGTTCCTGCAAATGTACGTCCGAAACAAAAAGCGCAATCGGCTTCGATTGCGCTTCTTTCATTGTGTTGCTCATTGAAGATGGCGATGCGATCAAACGATCTCTGCCTTTTCGATCACGACGTCCTCGACCGGGACGTCGGCATGCATGCCGGTGCGCGTGGTTTTCACGGACTTGATCTTGTCGACCACGTCGGTACCTTCGACGACTTTACCGAACACGCAATAGCCCCAGCCATCCTGGCCCGGATAATCGAGGAAGCTGTTGTTCTTTATGTTGAT
>DASVLM010000577.1:0-4220 GCA_036384875.1 Noviherbaspirillum sp. | reverse complement strand
GCTTGGCCTCGTTGCGCTGGTGGCGGGAATCGTCTTCGCGATATGGATCACGCGATCGATCACGAAGCCTCTGAACCAGGCAGTGTCGATTGCACAAATCGTCGCACAGGGGGACCTCAGCACGCAGATTGCCATTTCCTCCGCAGACGAAACCGGCTTGCTGCTGCGTGCCTTGTGCGACATGAACAGCAGCCTGGCCGAGATCGTCGGCAAGGTGCGCAGCAGCACCGAAGCGATCGCGGCCGAATCTGCCGGTATCGCCGCAGGCAATGCGGACCTGGCACACCGCAATCACGTGCAGGCAGATTCACTGCAGAAGACGTCGGCCTCGATGGAATCGCTGACATCCACCGTGAAACAGAACGCGGAGAATGCGCAGCAGGCCAGCCGGCTTGCCGGCGATGCGTCGGAGGTGGCGCGCGAGGGCGGGCGAGTGGTCGGCCAGGTGGTGGAGACGATGAATGCGATCAAGGACAGTTCGCGCAAGATCGTCGACATCATCGCCGTCATCGATGGCATCGCCTTCCAGACCAATATCCTCGCACTGAATGCCGCCGTGGAAGCGGCACGCGCCGGCGAACAGGGCAGGGGCTTTGCCGTGGTGGCAGCGGAGGTGCGCAACCTGGCGCAACGCTGCGCCGGTGCGGCGAAGGAAATCAAGGGCTTGATCACGGATACCGTCGCCACCGTGGATGGCGGTGCGCAACTGGTCGACCGTGCCGGCGGCACCATGAACGACATCGTTCATGCAATCGCACGCGTCGCCGACATCGTGAGCGACATCAGCAAGGCGAGCCTGGTGCAGAGCGACGGCATCGAGCAGGTCAATCGCTCCATCGCGGAGATCGACGAGATCATGCACGGCAATACCGAGGTGGTCGAGAACGCTACTGCGGCTGCCAGGGACATGGAAGCGCAGGCCGCATCGCTGGCCGATGCCGTGAGCGTGTTCCGGCTGGGCGATCATGTAACGGAAACAGTGCCGTTGTTTGCAATGGATGCCCCGATTGCATTGCCATCATCGCACCGCATGCCGGAAAACTTCGACGTGCAGCCGATGGCAGTCTAAGCAGCGCCAGGCTGCATTCCCGGCTTCGGGAATTTCGCCATGCCTGGCTGCTGCTTCCTTTGAACTCTCCGATCAGGCAGACCAAACAGACCAAACGCAACAGGCCTTACTAAAACATGTATTTAAATTAGATGTTATGGTACAGTAACGCCATGGATGCACTGTATGGGAAGGAGTCGGTATGAAAACGGAAGTCCTCAATCTGGCTGCTGCTATCGATCAGGCAGGGGCGATGCAGATCGCAAGCATCCTTCAATCCGTTCCTGGCGTGAGCAGGGTCGCCATCTCGACTGCAGCCGGACGCGTCACGGTCGATTTCGACGGCGACCGCACGTCGGCGCAGGAATTGCACGCGCTGCTGGAACGTGCAGGCTGCGGCACAAAAAATTCTTCTCACGCGGAACGAGGCATGTGCTGCGGGAGTTGCGGCGGCTGAAAATGGCCAAGAAATTTCCCATCCGCCCGGCCAACCCCGAACGCGTCTGCTGGGGTTGCGACAAATATTGTCCGGCCGATTCCATGGCTTGCGGCAATGGTTCCGAGCGAACCCAGCATCCTGTCGAACTCTTCGGCGACGACTGGCAGGAATGGGGCTGCGATTTCAACGAGAGCAGC
Organism: Noviherbaspirillum sp.; assembly: GCA_036384875.1. Classification (GTDB taxonomy): domain Bacteria; phylum Pseudomonadota; class Gammaproteobacteria; order Burkholderiales; family Burkholderiaceae_D; genus Noviherbaspirillum. The sequence continues at coordinate 2,536 of DASVLM010000577.1, read as the reverse complement.
GCCGACGCCAAAAAGCCCTGAGCATCGGCATCGAGCGTCTATCGAAGACGATGGCAAACAGTAAGCCCAGCACCGCTGGAGCCACGAATTGCACGGCTGCGGTGTTGAGTTGCGCCACGCAGTCGTATTCCTTCGAGCGATTCAATCATGGAGTTCGGGGCTGAGTCGGCGGCAGGCAGGACCTTGGATGAGAATCCTCACCCCCGGCAAAACTACGCAAATCAGCAGAAATGGCTACCCGTCGTTGCTTGCCGGAAGCAATGCGCGCCTCGTATCGATATGTTCTTGTATATCGCAAGCTTCCAAAAATTCATTGGAATGTTATCGGGTCACTCAATAACATGTTCTCAACATTCAATGCAGTCATAAAAAATGGAGAGACACATGACAACCATCCCTCGCAATAAACCAGCGACGCCATCGAACGGCGGCGCGGCAATCACGATTCGCAACGATTGAGCGCAGGCTGCGCTGACCCGGTCTCCCCTTGCCGCGTGCGGTGAATTTCTGCATCGCACGCGGCTCCTTTTGTGAAGACAATTCCATGCGACATCCTGCTTCGGCTGCGGCGCTGGCACCGGCGGCATCCGCCGGCCATGTGTCGCCGGTGCTTTCCGTCTCCGGCATTTGCAAATCCTTTCCCGGCGTGCGTGCACTGTCGAACGCGCGCCTGAACCTGTATCCCGGCGAGGTCCATGTCCTGATGGGACAGAACGGCGCCGGCAAGTCCACTCTCATCAAGGTACTGACCGGCGTTGAAAAGCCGGATGCCGGCGAGATCCTGCTCGGCGGCGAGCGTATTGCACCTTCTTCCGTGCTCGATGCGCAAAACCTCGGCATCAGCACCGTCTACCAGGAAGTCAATCTCTGCCCGAATTTGTCGGTTGCCGAGAATATCTGCATCGGCCGTTTTCCGCGCCACTGGAAAATGATCCACTGGCGCGCAGCGGAACGCCGCGCGAAGGAAATCCTGCTGTCGCTGGGCATCGATATCGACGTCAGCGAAAGCGTGTCGGCCTATCCAGTGGCGATCCAGCAAATGGTGGCGATTGCGCGCGCAGTCAGCGCGCAGGCCAAGGTGCTGATTCTCGACGAACCGACATCGAGCCTCGACGAGCATGAAGTGGCCCAACTGTTCCAGACCATGCGCGCGCTGAAGGAGCAGGGCATAGCGATTCTGTTCGTGACGCACTTCCTCGAACAGACGTATGCCGTGGGCGACCGTATCACGGTGATGCGAAACGGCGAATTCGAAGGCGAATACGCGGCGGCGGAGTTGCCGCGCCTGACGCTGATCAACAAAATGGTCGGCCGTGAATTCGACGAATCCGCCGGCCGCGACGAGGCAGGTCGCGCTGCCAACGTTGGCGATGTCTGCCTGACTGCGCGCAGCCTTGGCCGTCGCGGCTCCATCGAAGAAATCGACCTCACCTTGCAGCGCGGGCGTGTGGTAGGTCTGGCCGGCTTGCTCGGTTCCGGGCGGACCGAGACCGCGCGCCTGCTGTACGGCGTCGATGCCATCGAAAGCGGCGACCTCGCCATCGACGGTACAAACGCGACCTTGCGCAGCCCATCGGACGCCATCCGCCGCGGCATCGCACTGTGCTCGGAAGACCGCAAGACGGAAGGCGTGGTCGCCGAGTTGTCGATCCGCGAAAACATCATCCTCGCGTTGCAAGCCAAGCTTGGCGTATTCCGATACCTGTCGCAAAAGCAGCAACGCGCGATTGCCGACGGTTACATCGAACAGCTTGGCATCCGCACGCCGGATGCAGAAAAGCCGATCGGCCTGCTCTCCGGCGGCAACCAGCAGAAAGCCTTGCTGGCACGCTGGCTGGCGATCGACCCCAAGGTGTTGATTCTCGACGAGCCGACCCGCGGCATCGATATCGCCGCCAAGCTGGAGATCATGAATCTGGTGACGGACCAGTGCCGCCATGGATTGGCGATTCTGTTCATCTCGTCCGAACTTTCCGAAGTGCTGCGCGTGTCCGACGAAATCGTGGTGCTGCGCGACCGCCGCAAGGTCGGCGTCCTGTCGCGCGAAGAAGCGGACGAAGATGGTATTTATGAAATGATTGCAGGAGACCAGCCATGAAGGCGACCTCGCATCGCGCCGGCGGTGGCTTTGCCGCGCTGGCTTCCCACCGCCTGTTGTGGCCGGCAGCTACGCTCGTGCTGTTGTGCCTCTTGAACTGGTATTTCAATCCGGGCTTCTTCCATATAGAACTCAAGTCCGGTCATCTATACGGCAGCGTCATCGACATCCTCAACCGCGCCGCGCCGCTGATGCTGGTGGCAATGGGCATGACCATTGTGATCGCCATGCGCGGCATCGACATTTCCGTTGGCGCAGTCGTGGCGATTTCCGGCGCGGTGGCTGCCTCGCTGATCGGCGGCACGCTGGTCATCCAGAATGGCGCGCCTGTCTATGTGAGCAACGTGCCCATGTCGCTCGCCATCCTCGGCGCGCTGGGTACAGCGTTGCTGTGCGGTGTGTGGAACGGCGTGCTGGTGGCAGGCGCCGGCATGCAGC
>DASVLM010000576.1:0-2081 GCA_036384875.1 Noviherbaspirillum sp. | reverse complement strand
AGCCCGAGGATGTCTTGTCGGCGTTCGCGCAGCGGCGGCGCATGTACGTGGAAAACGGAGAGACGGAAGTAGAGGTCTTCGCGGAATTTGCCTTCGGCGACCATCTGCTGCAGGTCGCGATTGGTGGCGGCGACGATGCGCACGTCGGCGCGCTTGGCCTGCTCGCTGCCGACGGGGCGCACGGTTTTTTCTTCGATCACATGCAGCAGCTTCACCTGCAGCGCGAGCGGCAGTTCGCCTATCTCGTCGAGGAAGATGGTGCCCTTGTCCGCCTCGAGAAACAGCCCTTTGCGCGCCTTGTCCGCACCGGTGAACGAGCCCTTCACGTGGCCGAACAGCTCGCTCTCCATCAGGTTCTCGGGAATGGCGCCGCAATTGACGGGAATGAAGGGACCGTCTGCGCGCTGGCTGTTCTGGTGGATGCGGCGCGCGATCACGCCCTTGCCGGTGCCGCTCTCGCCGGTGACGAGCACCGTGGAATCGGTGGGCGCGACCTTGGCGATCATGCGGTCGAGGTCGCGCATCGACGGTGCCGAAAACGAGAACATCTCATCGCGAGTACCAAGAACGAGATTGCGCAGCACCTTGTTCTCGGAACTGAGACGACGCATGTCGCCGACTTTCATCAGGCGATGCAGCACTTCCTCGTTGCGAACCGGCTTGATCATGTAATCCGATGCGCCAGCCTTGATCGCATCGATCGCGGTATCGACCGACGCGTACGCCGTCATCATGATGAAGCTGGTATCGATGCCGGCGGCACGCGCCTTGCGCACCAGCTCGATGCCGGTGAAGTCGGGCATCTTGATGTCGCTGATAGCAACATCGATATCGCCCTTCTGCAGGCGCTCCAGCGCTTCCGTGCCGTTGGCCGCCTGGCAGACGCTGCAGCCGGAGCGCCCCAAATGCGCCGCAAGCACCTGGCGAATAGCCGGTTCGTCGTCGACGACCAGCACTTCAAGGGATTTTATGTTCACGTTGGGTTCACTCAATTTCTTTAATCGGGAAATATGCCCGGACGCACGTTCCGACGCCCGGTGTGGATTCGATTTCGATGCTGCCGCCGTGGTTTCTCATTATTGAGTAGCATAACGATAAACCCAGACCGGTGCCTTTGCCAGCCGGCTTTGTGGTGTAGAAAGCTTCGAACGCCCTCTCCAGCACTTCCTTCTCCATGCCGGGGCCGTTGTCTTCCACCGTCATGCATACCCGGCCGTGGTCGATCCGGGTGGAAATGATGATGGCCGGCGGACGGTCCATCGGCGCTTCAAGCGCATCCATGGCGTTGATCAGCAGATTCATGATGACCTGCGTGATCTGGTCGCCCACGCCGTAAATGGCAGGCAACTGCGGATCGAGGTCCAGCTTCAGCTCGACACCGCGCAGCCGCCTGTCGTAGCGGATCAGGCTCTTGGTGCTGCGCAATTGCGCGTTCAGGTCGAGGAATTGCGGCTCGGCTGGTTGTGGCGACGAAAAGTCCGAGATCTCGCGGGTAATCGTGGCCAGCCGCTGCGCCTGCTCCAGGATCAGGTCCGGCCTGCATGACTGGCAAAGATCGCTGCTGCAGCTCGCGCATTCGGTGCGCCGCCGCTCCTGCATCTGCTGCGCAATGCCGGAGATCGCTGCGATCGGGTTGCCGATCTCATGCGCGACACCGGCAGCCAAAGCGCCGATGGCTGCCATCTTCTCCTGGTGAAAATACTTTTGCCGCTCCAGCAACAACTCCTTCTCGCGGTTGTCGAGCGTCACCGCCATGCTGTTGACCGCCATCATGAGTTGCCCGACCTCGTCATGCCGGCGGATGGGCAGCGGATCGCCGCGATAGCCGTTGACGATATCCAGCGCCCGCGCCTGCAACAGGCGCAAGTCTTCAGTCAATTGCTTGAAAAACAACCCTGTGATGGCGCCGAGCAAGGCCAGTCCCAGCATGCCAAGAAAGAGCGCCGTCACCGCCACCGAATTGCTTTGCATGCGGTACTGGCTCGACAACTGTTCGCGCTCTTGCCGCGACCGTTCTTCCAGGCCGGCGATATCATTCTTGAGTCTCACCAGTTCGACCACGATCTGGTTCATGTTTGCCC
>DASVLM010000575.1:0-5057 GCA_036384875.1 Noviherbaspirillum sp. | reverse complement strand
TGGTGTATTCGCTGGTGCATGTGCTCGCGCCCATGCTCGGCAGGCGAATCGGCAGCCAGCGCGCCAAGGTCATTGCCGTTACGATGCTGGTCAGCTTCATCGTGCTGGTGCTGGTGGCAGCGACCTGGGGCGCGGTGTCTTTCTTCCAGAATGAGCTTGGCGGCTTTCCGCAGCTGATGCAGCGGCTCGCCGACATCCTCGAAGCGTCGCGCAACAAGATGCCGCCGTGGCTCTCCGACCATATCCCCGAAAGCGCCGAAGCCCTGCGCGAAATGATTGCCGGCTGGCTGCGCGAGCATTCCTCGCATGCGCAAACCGTCGGTGAAGAAGCCGGCCGCACCATCGCGCACATCCTGATCGGCATGGTGATCGGCGCGATGGCGGCACTCTACGACACGACCTACACGCCGCAATACAAGCCTCTCGCCGCCGCGCTGCATGCCCGCATCGTCAACCTGCAGCATGCCTTCGAAAGCATCGTCTTCGCGCAGGTACGCATTGCCGGCATCAATGCCGCGCTGACGGCGGTCTACCTGATGGTGGTGTTGCCGCTGGCCGGTGTGAAACTGCCGCTGTCGAAGAGCATGGTGCTGCTCACGTTCGTGTTCGGCCTGCTGCCGGTGATCGGCAACCTGATCTCGAATGCGCTGATCGTCATCGTCAGCCTCTCGCATTCGCTGGAAATCGCACTGGCCTCGCTCGCCTTCCTGGTCGTGATCCACAAGCTGGAATATTTCCTGAACGCGCGCATCATCGGCTCGCATATCAATGCACGCGCATGGGAACTGCTGGCGGCGATGCTGGCGATGGAAGCGGTGTTCGGCCTGCACGGTGTGGTCGCCGCGCCGGTGTTCTACGCGTACATGAAGAAGGAATTGAGCGACGCCGGGCTGGTCTGATCACGCCCCGATCATGCACTCATTCACGCACCCATTCACGCACCCATTCACGCACCCAATGCCGCGCGGGCCACGCGCGCGGCGGCAAGATCCCACGCTGCCTGGCCGACTGTCTTGAACACCGGCACTGCATCTGATGCCGGCACGCCGTGCTCCACTACTTCCGCCAGTTCGCGTACGCCGCTCCAGTCGATTCCCGCTTGCAGCAAATCTCCCGCCTCGTGCTTCGCTCCGCCGAAATGATCGACCACGATGCGCCGCGCATGCAGCAACGCCGGCGGCAGCTCCGCCATCTCGGGTTTGAATGCGCCGACGCCGATGGCCATCGTGGTCGGCGGCAAATCGGCGGGGATGACCGGTGAGCGCGCAGTCGTCAGTGCAATCACCACATCCACGTCCCGGCTGGCCGCTGTGCTGGCAGCTTGCACATCAATGCCGGGATGACGCGCGGCGAGCATCTCGCAGAAAGAAGCGGCATGCGCAGGGTCGCGGCCAGCCACGAACAGGCGCGCAACGCCGAACACTTCCGCCAGCGCATCCGCATGCGCTGCCGCCTGCACGCCGCAACCGATCAGCAGCGCCGATTGCGGCACGCGCGGCAACAGGCGCTGTATGCCTAGCATCGTGACCGCCGCGGTGCGCCGCGCAGTTACCGTCGGCCCATCGAGCAGCAGCAGGCGCCGGCCCGTATCGCGTTCGAATACCGTCACCTCGCCCTGGATCGCCGGTAATTCATGCCGCGCATTATTGCCATGCACCGTGATCAGTTTGGTGACGCCGATGTCGCTGCCGATGGCCGGCATGCACAGCAATACCGAAGAAGAATCGATCGGCACGACCATCCGCTCCGGCGCCTGTATTTCTCCGCGCGCGAGCTGCACGGCCGCGTCGGCGATGGCGGGGACCAGTTTGTCGTAGGGCAGGGCCAGCGCGGTGGCGGCGGGGTCGAGCAAGCGCATGAGGCATTTCCGATAGGGATATTCGACTACTATACGACGCTTGCCAGCTTCTTGTCGTAGCTGGTACGAACTGCGCATTATTCCGTTTTTGCGAAGTAACCCTTCCGCTAACTTCGCTTTTTCAAATCCTTCGATGTGCCTACGATGGCGTCGTTGTCATCGCAATCATCGCGACCGACCGGTCGCCAGGCGGCAACAACCAACAACCGGAGGAAGCATGAAAAAATTCCTGATCAGCCTGATGGTGGCCTTGAGCGCCCTTGCCATCGTCGTCGGCGACGCGCAAGCCAAGCGTATGGGCGGCGGCAGTTCCGTCGGGCGCCAGTCGCATAATGTGAGCCGCCAGTCCGCTGCGCCGGCTAACAATCCGGGCGCACAGAATTTCAACAAGCAAGCCGCACCTGCAGCTGCCCCGCAAAGCGTTCCGCCCAAGCCTGCCAGCCCGTGGAAGAGCATGCTCGGCGGCGCCCTGCTCGGCCTCGGTCTCGGCGCGCTGTTCTCGCACTTGGGCCTCGGCGGCGCCCTTGGCGGCATGCTCGGCTCGCTGCTGACGATTGCATTGCTCGTCATGGCCGCGATGTTCCTCTACCGCCTGTTCCGCCGCAACAGCGGCAATGACGGCGGCGGCATGCGGCCCGCCTACGCAGGTGCCGGCGGCTACGGCTCTGCAAGCAGCGCACGCGTCGAACCGGAATACCAGCAGCCAGCGCAACTGCGCGCTGACAGCGTGTCGCCCGGCGGCGAGTCCGCACCCTGGGGCATTCCCGCCGGCTTCGACACCAGCGGCTTCCTGCGCCAGGCCAAGTCTCACTTCATCCGCATGCAGGCGGTATGGGACCGCGCCGACGTGAACGACCTGCGCGAATTCACTACGCCGGAACTGTTCGCCGAGCTGCGGTTGCAATTGCAGGAACGCGGGCCGTCGCCCAACCATACCGACGTCGTCTCGCTTGACGCAACCATGCTCGGGCTGGAAACGGTCAACGGCGAATACTTCGCCAGCGTGAAGTTCAGCGGCATGATCCGTGAAGCGGAAAACGCACCTGCCGAAGCATTCACCGAAGTGTGGAACCTCACCAAACCGGTGTCAGGCCAGAGCGGCTGGGTGCTGGCGGGTATCCAGCAAGACTGAAACTTCTCCTCCCTCCCCAGCCTGGCCCAGGCTGGTTAGTTCGCCACCGACCGGTATTGCCGGCCGGTGGTTTTTTTGTTCGGGATGCGCGGGCATCAGCGCGAGGGCTGATGCTCTTTGGCGGGCGCTTGATGCCCCCGCACCATGCTACTTCTTCTCGCTGCCCGGTCCGGACTGGCTACCGCCAGATGATCCGCTGCCGGTCGATGCACCACCGCCGCCGATCGACTGGCTGCCGCCCGAAGTCGGCTCACCCTGCTCCGCTCCCACTGCTTGCGACGCGCTACCGCTACCTTGCGCGGTGCCGGAAGGGGCCGCCGCCGGACGCTCCTGCGTACCCGCCGCCGTATTCGTGCGCTGCGTTGCCGGCGCGGGCGGAGTCAGCGACGCATAGTAGGCCGACAGCGCATTGATGTCCGCGTCCGACAGCCGCTTGGCAATCATATTCATCTGCATGCTCGGATCGGTCTTGCGTGTGCCGTTCTTCCATTCGGAAAGCGCTGCCGAGAGATAACCCGCATGCTGGCCACCGAGATAGGGATAGGTCGGCGGCTCGCCCGAGCCACCGGGGCCGTGGCAGTTCGCGCAGCCCTGCACGCCGAGCTTGTCGTCGCCGACCGTGGCCAGCGCTTCGCCACGCTTCTGTGCCTGTGCATTTTTATTGCCCTGCGCCGATTTGGCCTCCGGCGGCGAGAGTGCGGAAAAGTAACCCGCCACCTCATCGATTTGCTGCGGCGTGAGACCCTTCGCGATCGGTTCCATCACCTGGTTCTTGCGGCTGCCGTCTGCGTAATTCTTCAACTGCCGCGCAAGGTAAGCCTTGGACTGGCCCGCGATGCGCGGGAAATTCGATGCGGCATTGCCTTCACCTTTCGCGCCGTGGCAGCTGGCGCAGGTGGCGACGACAGGGTTGGCGTTCGCGTCGGCGCTGTTGCCGCTGTTCGCGTTGCTGTTGGCATTGTTCGCCGCCTGCGCATGCACGCCGGCGGCGGCACACATTGCCGCAGCGAACGCGGCCGGATAAAAAACGGAAGTCTTCATGCGTGCACCAGGGGTCCGGGGGATTTCAGGTATTGCTTCGTGATGGCATCGGCAGCGAGGTAGGCGAGCGCGCCGACGGTATCGGTCGGGTTGTAGGACGCGTTCTGCGGGAAATTGGATGCGCCGATGACGAATACGTTGTGCACGTCCCAGCTTTGCAGGTAGCGGTTCACCACACTGGTCGACGGATCGCCGCCCATCACCGTGCCGCCGGTGTTGTGCGTGGTCTGGTATTGCGTGATGGTGTAAGGTCCCTTGCGCCCGCTGCCCTCGACGATCTGCCCGCCCATCGCCTTGCCGATCTCCACCGCTTTCTGCGTGATGTACGCCGACATCTTCAGGTCGTTCTCGGGGAAGTCGAAGGTCATGCGCAGCAGCGGATTGCCCCAGGCATCCTTGTAGGTCGGATCGAGGTCGAGATAGTTGTTGCGCGATGCCACCGAACTGCCGTGGATGTTGAGGGCGCAGGTATGGTTGTAATGCTTCACCACCGCTTTCTTCCAGTCCGCGCCCCACTTCGGCGTGCCGGACGGCGTCGGGTGGAATTCGATAGGCCGCCCGTGCGACATCACCTCGCCCACATACGCGCCGCCGACGAAGCCGTGCGGGCCATGATCGAAATTGTCGCTGACGAAATCCGAGATCACCGTGCCGCAGGCGCCGGAGCGCATGAAGGGATTGATGTTCACCTTTTCGTCGAAGAACACCTGCACCGAACTCGTGGTCTGGTAGGCGTAGTTGCGGCCCACCGTACCCTTGCCGGTCTGCGGATCGTAAGGCGTGCCGATGCCCGACAGCAGCAGCATGCGCACGTTGTTGAACTGGAACATGCACACTGCCACGATGTCGGCGGGCTGCACCACTTCCTGCCCGGCCGCGTCCACGTAGGTCACGCCGGTGGCGGTCTTGCCGTCGGGCGCCAGGTTGATGCGCCGGACCTGGCAATGGGCGCGCAGCTCGAAGCGCGGCTCCAGCCGCAGCGCGGGCAGGATGTTCACGTTGGGCGATGCCTTGGAATACATATAA
>DASVLM010000574.1:0-5074 GCA_036384875.1 Noviherbaspirillum sp. | reverse complement strand
TGCGCCATGAAGGTGATGTAGCCCGACTCGAGCAACACTTTCTCGGCCCCTACCAGCAATTCCACGAAGAAGGGATTTTTGAGGTCCTGGATCACCAGTCCAACAATGTTGCTCGTCTTCTGCCGCAGGCTTGCTGCGCTCCGGTTGTACACATAACCAAGCTGATTTGCCGCGTGCAATACCTTGGCGGCGGTTTCCGGCTTGATCAGCGGACTGTTTTTCAGGACGAGGGAAACCGTCGATTTCGACACATGCGCGGCGTCGGCAATGTCATTGATAGTAGGGGGAGATTTGGTACCGCTTCGGGAAGCCATGAGGTTGCACTTTGTCTTGACAAAGGGAATGCTAGCAGCATATCATGAATTAGAACGTTCCAAAAGAATGTTCCATTATGAGATTAATTTTGCAAGGCGCTACCCTTCTGTCCTTGCAAAAGTGTGAGCCTGATCGGTTGCCGTGCAGGGTGGCGCAGGTATTTGCTCTCCCTCACGTTGACTGGCCGGGAAGTGCCATAAGTCATTCTCTTTGGCGGACGGCAAAGAGACGAAATTCGCATCGCAATAACCTGCTCTACGCAGAATTTTTTTGATCTTTTATTGGAACGTTCCAATTCTATGCAAGGAGAGCAGACAAGTTGCCGGAGCAATGCCGCACCCAGTGAGGCAATGCTCCATGCAGCAATCGCCTGCAAAGGCAAAGAAGCGCGGCTCGCTGCGCACAATCCAGGCGGGTCCACCCGCTATTACATACAGGAGAGGCAATCCATCATGAAAAAATCCATCGTCAAACCGCAAGCACGCACGCTGACCGCCGCAATCCTGCTGGCACTCGGCGCGGCTTCGGCCCACGCCGACGTCACGCAAGGCGAATTCCACGGCTACTTCCGTGCCGGTGCCGGATCGAATTCCGAGAAGGGATCGCAAGCCTGCTTCGGTTTGAACGGCGTGGCCAAGTACCGCTACGGCAACGAGTGCGATACCTACGGCGAATTCAGCTACACCAAGGAACTCGCCAAGTCGGCCAACGGCACGTCTTTCGTCGGCACCGTCATGCCCAACTTCTATGAGCCGGATTCCGGCGCCAGCGGCAACAACTGGGGGATGGCCCAGATGTTCGTGGAAGCGCGCAATGTCGATTTCCTGAAAGGCGCCACCGCCTGGGTCGGCAAGCGCTTCTACAACCGTCCCGACATCCATGTGCTGGACCTGAAGATGGTGCACATGGACGGCACCGGCTTCGGCATCGATGGCCTGAAAGTCGGTCCCGGCCAGTTCGGCTATGCGCTGATGCGCAACGACTCCGGCACCACGGCCTCCGCCACGCGCCACCACTTCCTGTATCACGGCCTGCCCGCGAACACTGCAGCGACCTTCGACCTCGACGCCACCCTGTTCACCGCCGACACGACCGTGCCGAACTCGCATGGCGGTTACGCGCTCTCCGTGGCCCACAAGCAGGGCAACATCCTCGGCGGCGACAACACGCTGTGGCTGCAGTATGCGCAGGGTGCTGGCGTTTCGCTCAGCATGGGCCAGGTCGGCAGCCTGCTGAACAGCTCCGACGTGACGCAATCGCGCATCGGCGACCAGTTGATCTGGTCCGTCTCGCCTGAGTTCACCGGCGGCGTCGACTTCATCTACCAGAACACCCGGACCACGGCTGGCACCACGACCTGGACCTCGATCGGTACACGCCCGACCTATGCGCTGTCCGACAACCTGAAGCTGATCCTCGACCTCGGCCATGACCGCGTCAAGCCGGCTGGCGGCGGTGCAACGCAACAGCTGACCAAGGTGTCGTTCGGTCCGGCGCTGACGATGGGCAAGGGTTTCTGGAGCCGTCCTGAACTGCGTGCCTTCGTGACGTATGCGAAGTGGAACGATGCCGCGCAGGCAGCCGCTACGCCGGGCAGCGCGCTCTCGAGCACCGGCGTGTTCGGCAACAGCACCAACGGCACGTCGTATGGCGTGCAGGTGGAAAGCTGGTTCTAAGTTTGAAACGGATGCCGGGACGCCAAGCAATTGGTCCCGGTTTCGATCAGGAGAATGCAATGAGCAGTCATCCGATTGAATGGACGGAAGCGCCTGTACCCGCATCCATCCCGTTTCGCCTGCTTACGTGGATGCTGTTCACCACGACGATGGCTGCCGCGTCGGTTTTCTTCGATGCGCTTGCATTCCCCGACATGCTGGCAGCGAGTGCCCTGCTCGCCCTGGCATGTGCAATACCTTTCCAGCGTGATGCTGCTGTCGACCTGGCGATCGGCCAGATCATGCGGCACCAGGCGCTGGAAGGGAGTTCCACGAAGCACCGGTAGTACTCTGGCGAGATCTCGTTGTCTCCTCCCTAAGGGGGTGTTCTGCCCGCGGGCTTCGGCTCGCGGGCTTTTTTTTGGAATGGAACCGCTCAGGCTGCGCGAGCCCAGTAGTCCAACACCAGCGCCTTTGCGATCCAGGGTTTCAGCCGCTCGACAAACGCAAGGTGCTCAGGGTGCACCAGGTAGGCGTCACGCGCGCGCTCGCTATCGAAGCTCAAGGTGAAACAGTATTCAAAGTCCTGGTTCAGGTTTTCGGGGCTGCAGTTGGTGCCGTACTCGAAGGCGCGTACTTCGGCAATCTTCGATGGCAGGGAAGAAAAATCGCCTGCGATATGCAGGCGTTGTTCATTCGTAGTCTCGGGCGTATAGGAAAACAGCACAATGTGCCGCAGTATCTGTTGTTTTTGCATGGCAGGTATTTGATTAGCAGCGGGCGTTGCGCCCGACCAGGATGGCACGGAAATCATTGACGTTGGTTTGCGTCGGACCAGTGACGACGAGGTCGCCAAGCTGGCTGAATGCACTGTAGGTGTCGTGATGCGCGAGATAACGGCGCAGGTCCAGTCCGAGCAATGCGGCGCGCGACGGCGTATCCGGCATCCACACCGCGCCGGCGTTATCTTCGCTGCCATCGATGCCGTCAGTGTCGCAGGCGATCGCATGCACGTCCTGCGCGCCGCGCAAGGCAAGGCCGAGCGCCATCAGGAATTCCACGTTGCGCCCTCCCCGGCCCGGCGTGACATTACCGAAGGTGACTTTCGTTTCTCCTCCGGACAGGATCAAGGCGGGCGTTCGCAGCGGCTCGCCGTAGCGCGTCACGGATTGCACGATGCCGGCATGCATTTCGGCGACCTCGCGCGCCTCGCCTTCGATGCTGTCGCTCAGGATGATGGTGTTCCAGCCGAGTTCGCGGGCACGCGCAGCTGCCGCCTGCAGGCTCTGCATCGGCGTGGCGATGAGTTCGGTGCGGCAATGCGCGAACTGTTCCGGCGATGCCGTTTCCGCATGCTGCATCGCACTGCGGACATAGGCAGGCACGCGCACGCCAAGCCGGTCTACGATGGCGATGGCCGACTCGCCGGCCACCGGCGGCACCGTCGGGCCGGAGGCAACGAGCGAAGGATCGTCGCCCGGCACATCGGAGATGACCAGCGTGTGCACTTTGGCCGGCCATGCCGCCAGCGCCAGCTTGCCGCCCTTCACGTTCGACAAGGCCTGGCGCACGCGGTTGAGTTCATGAATGGTCGCGCCGGCATGAAACAATGAACGCGTCAGCTGCTGCTTGTCGGCCAGCGAAATGCTGTCCACCGGGTCCACCAGCAACGCGGAACCGCCACCCGAAACAAGGCTGATGACGAGGTCGTCTTTCGTCAGGCTGCTCACCGCTTCGCGTATCGCTTTGGCTGCTGCCACGCTGTTATCGTCGGGGAAAGGATGTGAGGCTTCGATGATGCGAATCTGCCTGCACGGCACCGCATGCCCATAGCGCGTCACCACGACGCCTTCCAGCGGGCCGTCCCATGCCGCTTCAAGTTGTGCTGCCATTTCGGCGGAGGCCTTGCCGGCACCGACGACAACGGTACGCCCGCGCGGCCGGGGCGGCAAGGCGTGCGGCAGGCGTTGCGACGGCTGCGCGGCGGCGACCGCGGTGCGGAACAAATCCAGCAAGAGTTCCCGGTGATTCATGTCATTTCCTCGTGTTGAAACATCAAGCGCCGCATGCCGTGCCGAAGCGGGCATGCGGCGCCGGACGGCTCCTGCCGTCAGTTCTTCTTCGCTGCAGCTACCTTCTCCACCAGCATCTTCACCGCATCGGCGTCCGGCATGTCGGATTCGAAATGCGCATGTGCCACCGAGACGATGGCATCCTTCACCGCATCCGTCGTCGCATGCTGGTAGGTCAGCGAGCCAACCATCCTGTCGTTGCGAATGGCTTCCTTGCGATCAGCCAATGCAGCCTGGGCGCAGGCATCGAAGTCTTTCGATGTGACGTCGAGGCGTGACGGAATGGAGCCTTTGGCAAGGCTGAATTTCTCCTGCACTGCCTTGTCCATGACTGTCGCGACCAGTGCTTCGGAAGCCTTCTTCGCCTGCGGATCGCGTGCATTGAACACGCCGAAGAAATCCGACAGGAACTGGAAGCTGCCTTTCGTGCCCGGCGCCGGGAAGCAGAGGAAGTCCTTGTTCGGCTGCAATCCGGCCAGCAGGAATTCGCTCTTGACCCATTCGCCCATGATCTGCATCGCGGCCTTGCCGTTGGCAACCATTTGCGCGGTGTCTGTCCAGCTGCGACCCTTGTAGTTGTCGTCAACGAAGCCGGAAAGAATCCGCATTTGCTTGAAGACCGCCAGCATGGTGTCGCTCTGCAGCACAGCGGGTTCATTCCTGACAATCGCGGCACGATAAAAGTCCGGGCCGCCTATTCCCAGCACAACCGCTTCGAACAGATTGCCTTCCTGCCAGTCCTGACCGCCAAGCGCGAGCGGAACAATGCCCGCTTCCTTGAGCTTCGGTGCGACCGCATTGAACTCCGCCCAGTTTGCCGGCGGCTTCATGCCGAACTGGTCGAACACTGCCTTGCTGGCCCAGGTGGAATTGGCGCGGTGCATGCCGATCGGCACGCCGTGCAGCTTGCTGCCATCCGCCATGAAGGGATGCAGGGCTTTCGGCAGGACCGCTTTCCACTCTGCGGCGCCTTTCAGCTTGCCGACATCGGCCAATGCACCGGGCTGTTTTTTGGACCAGCTCACCAGATCC
>DASVLM010000573.1:0-5912 GCA_036384875.1 Noviherbaspirillum sp. | reverse complement strand
GTCTTGTGCAAGAACGGGAAGAAGAACAGCGTCTCCGGTCGGAAGATGAGCTGCGACGGAAGAATCTCCCGGTTGGTCGCGAAGCAAATATGGCGTTGATCCGTTCAACACTAAAACGGGAATAGCCGAAGGAAAACCCATTGGAATGGGTTCTGGGGCAGGAACCCGGGCACCAGTGCTATGTGACCCAAGAGGGAGCGGAGCGGTCCTTCGCAGATCACCTCTCAGCGCATCACTAAAGGGCTCGGCAGGTTGTCAAATCTCAGAACCCATCCCAATGAAAGGAGTTGCACCAGTGTCAGGGACTGACCCAATGATCGTCGCAGTTGTTGCCGGCCTTTTCGCCCTCCTGGGAGGCTTTGCCGGTGCTGCGCTTACCCGGCGCACTGAATACGAAAAATGGCTACGTCAAGAGCGTAGCACCGTCTTTGCAGAATATCTGCGCCAGCTCTACAAGGCCCAAAAGGAGGCTACGGACGCGATTTACTCGACAGAGGGAACCGAGTTGATGCGCGATATTCGAGTGAGCGAAATTTTCGTCGCGCTGAAGGCGCAAGAGGGAATTGTCCGACTCTATCTCCATCCGGACGATCGCGAGGAGTTCACGAAACGTATGCGCGAGTTTGAGGTGGCCCATAGCCCTACAGCGGACCAAATGCTCAGGTTGAAGAAAACGGAAGCCGCATTGAACCATGTCCAGGCTGTTTTCGAACGCACTATCGGTGCCCGCCAGCACTAGGACAGGAAAGGAAGATGGCAAAAGCATCAAAGTCTGATCGCGACAAAGCCTACGCGAGATTGTTCGTATCCATTGGGCTTGTCATCCTGCCCTGCGGAGTAGGAACAATGGCTGTATTGCCTTCAGGGTTGGTGAGCGCATTTTTTACGGGGATGTTTTGGGCCGGGTGGGTGGGCTACGGCTGTATGACGGTATTCGGAGGATGGCCGTTGCCGACAAAGATGAAGCATGCGATCCGTGTCGCCATCCTTGCCTTGTTTTGGCCGATCTTAAAGAAAAATTGACGCGCCAGCGCCGGTTCCAGCGCCACCTGTACAGCGGCCTCGCGGTCTTTCCGCCGGCTCCTTCGTCTCCTTGACAGCGAAACCGGAATTAGTGGATTATTGATCCCGGTTTCCGATACCAGCCTTGCGCGCCTCATCATCTGATGAGGTATGGCGAATCAGGATCTGCAGTACCCAACGACTTTAATCACCCGGAATAAGGGGCGAATTGTCGGCAACGCGCAAACCGATGTCCAGTTCGCTAAACCTTTAATTTTTCGGAGTCGATTATGTCTGACGTATTCACTGCTGCCGCCTTGCGGCTTTCTCAAGCACTCATCCGCAACAATTTCCCGTTCATTGATCCTAAGCGCCTCGGCGATTCCTTGGCCAGGAACTTTGAATCATACGAGTTCTCTTTTGCCGAGTCCCTGATGCACCCGGAGCGCTCCCGGGCCTGGTACGTATTGCGCGCCGGGGACGGTGCTGGGCCGCTGCAGCGGTACTATGACGAACTGATGGTAAGCAATGGACTGGATGACGCGATTGCGCACATCATCCATTGTGTCGACCAGTACCGAGTGTATCCGGACACCATCGTGGTCGATGGCGATCATCTCGTCCTGAGCGGAAGCGGCGGCATCATTCTTCGCGTCGAGCCAATCCAGTTTTCAGATGTCGACGGCGCCGGCCGGCGTCGGGCGGAAAATGCGATGAAGGATCTGCGCAGGTATGGAGATCATGGAAAGGCGATAAAGCGCCTTGCGACCTTGCCCGGGCTTCGGAACACCATCTCCAGGAATCTGCACGATCAGGATCCGCGCGGCGGCCACCTGGTGGGACTGACAAGTAATCTGAGCAATGGTATTCGGCGAGTTCTCAAGGCCGATTTCAATATTTTGGTGCCGCAACATCAGGCTTTGGAGCTGGCCGCCGCAGCGTTTGGAGCGCCCAGCTGGCATCACTTGGTGGCAAACGCCGAAAAACCCGTTTGTTGGATCCGTCCGAGTGTGGTGGCGAAGCACGATGGCGATGAGGCGGCATTCTTTGACCACCGGTTTTACCGCGCCTCCGCGGAAGCTCTGTGGGCGTTTTCAGAAATGCTTCGAACCATGCCAGACGCAGAAGTTCAGTTCAGCGGCTCCTTTATCGGCGATGGGCCATATCTGACCAGTCCCGGGTATGTCTCGTACATTCCAGACGCTGTCGCCGATGGCGTCGAGGAGAACCTCACACTTGCCAAATCGATCACTAAAGACGGGTTGGCTGGCGTGCCGGCGCTCCTGGCAGACATACTCGGGCTAAAACTCACCTACGATGAACAGCTGCATGGTTCGGACCTGCGCACTGGTTCGCCGCGCGTACTGACGCTTGGCGCGTTCAGATTCTCAGTCGAGAATCTCCCATCGACCGGCAATGACTATTTGCGCATTGAAAGTGTCGGCGCTGATGGGCGCCTTGTTCCCGGATCGGCAGTCAGCACCGCAATCTACAAGGGGTCGATTGGACGTGCAGCATCTGGCAAGGGTTTTGCCGTTCTCGGAGACTACGACCGCGACGAGGTCGCGGTATTAACGGGACTGGAGCCTGATGACATCCAGGATCTTGCGGCTTTCGCCGGGCTGACCGTTCATAACCACATTGCCGCGTAAGACTGGCGTCCACGGTCCCCGATCGTCATGGGGACCGTACCATCCCCTCCCAACAAGCGGAGTTTTCAGGAAAATCCGCAAAATAGGGCAATAAATAGACGGATACCGGTTGTTTATTCGAAGTTCCCGTGAAAATTCGTGCTGTACCATTTCTGAATCTGTAGGGGGCAAGCGTCCTTTAGCCTCTCTGTGTCCCATCGGTACCGAATTACACGATTAGAAAGCGAGCCATGAGGGATTTCACTTTGATTAACGGCGGACAGCCAGAACCTCCGGCCGGCAAGGATACCCGCAGTGCGAGACTGAAAAAATTGAGGGCCATCGAAGCGCATTTGAGCATGGCGAGGCGTTCGAACCTTGGTCCAGCGGCCGGGAAGGCGCTAACCACGGCGGTTGCTACTGGTATCCTGCTGCTGGGAGCGAGCTCTGCCGCAGAAAATTACCTTTTGCATGGCCCTATTCCATCCCCAATAACCTGGGGCATCGCGGTCATTCCTTTGCTCGCTGCAGTGTATGCCTACCGGCGAGAGCCTTACAAGGAATGGACTGCCAAAATCTATGAATTGCTCACCGAATACGACCCCATGAACAAGGAAGCATATGCGTCATTGCAACACGACGTTCGCGAGAATGGGTTGTCGTACTATGCCCTTGTGACTTGGCTGAGTGCCGAGCGCGCAGCGTTCCCCAGCACGCCGGATCGGACGAAGGACCAGTTTCTCAAGAAGCGTGTGTGAAGTATAGGCAAGAATTCTGTTTCCCCCGCTGAAATGGCAGAGTCAGACTGGTTCAAGTGGCAGGAGTCGAGTTACCGGCGAGTGGACGGCGCATCAGCGTCGATGCTCCACGATGATCAGGGCAACCCCTACTGCTCTCACTGGTATGCCTGGCCACCATTTATCGAGGCCGGTATCGAAAAGCAAGTTCTCCGGCGCCGTTTCGCCTCGCCACAAGCCGCCATGCAATTTGCCGATACTACCTGGCCTGCCGACTCAGGACACTAAAGCCCTCCGCTGGGGAAGGTATACGACCTGTTGGGACAAGTTGCCGCGAGTGCTTGCCAATTAGTAAGTCGGACCAACTCTCGGGAGACGTTGACGCTGCACGGTTTTCCTAGGAGTGACATCAGTACTGCGGCGCCGCAGAATTGCGGGCAATTTTCTTCCAGATTCCTCTGAATAGCCTTGGATCAACCATTTTAAAGGTCGTTGATCATGCATAATTTGCATGTTTCAAGCTTGACCCGCTCTATTCGTATGGGAAGATAGATGTCGGTGTCGCACTAAAGAAAGGAGATCCAGCAATGTTCAATCACGTTCAAAAGGATCTGCGAGAGCTGATCGACCTGGTTCGTCAAACTGCGACGTGGGACGCGACGCTGGCAGCCAAGCCGGATATCGAGCCGTCCGAAGCAGCATTCGACGAGCGCCGGCGTCAGGAACTGCGTATTGCCGCGATCAAGCAGCAGTACGATCTGTAGCGAAGGAAAAAATCATGGACAAGGTAATGATCGAGCGAGGTCTTTTCGAATTGCAGAAGCATGGGTTTAGCGCAGTGGGCGCCGGCGATCACATCATCGTGAAAGAGCCTCAGCACAAGTGTGACACCGGTACGGATGCAGGGCGCTTGATCTTGACCGGATACGTCGATTGCCCTCTGCGCAGCGGCAATGCTGTCACGAAGTTCCTTTATGACCGTGTTTGAACAGCAAAGAGGAATAACATTGTGAACTTAGGTATGCGCTTGCTGCGGGCCGAATCGACGGCTGTGGAACCCGCAAAGACTCAAGGCTCCCGACGCCCATACCGGCTCCGGCTGGTTACGCTAAACGACTGAATGGGACGCGGCTGGAGCAAAGCCCCTGGCGGCAGGTTGCGACGGCCAGCGAGTGCATACCTAACTGAAGGGGAAACAGACGTGGAATCGGTTATGGCACAGAACCAACAAGCGACCTGCATTGGTGAAGAATTCAAAGCATTCCTTATGGATTCCACATTCTGGCCCGAAGGCCGGTTTTTGGACCACTATGAGATTTCGGTGGACGGCTTAGATTGGAGTTTTGACCGCGAACCGACTGATGGTGCCGCCGTCGTCATTGAGCCAGTCGGATCTGTCTGCGATGACGATCCCGCCTTCGCTCCGGTGCTTCTCTCGACGTACTTTGAACAGTGGCGTACTGCCGCCCGGAACCGATAGGAAAAACCCATGATTCAGAAGGTGGCCGCAATTGCCTTGTATTGGGTGCTGTTTTTCATCGGCCTATGCGCGGTCGCTGCTGGTCTGCTTCGCCTTGGCCTGTGGGATGCATCGGCGGTGGCTTTGGTAGTTACAGTTGGAATCGCAATGTGCGTCTCTGGTTTTCGCAACGCTGTGCGCTTCACGAACGAATTAGAAGGGAGAAAAAATTGAGCTTGGTGACTCCACAAGAAGCCGATAAGGCAGCGGAACGTGTGCTGCAAGACTATGCGGCAGCGGTAGGCGCTGAGACGCCCGACGATATACGAAAGTGCTTGAAATGCTGATTTCCAAGTCGGCTAGGGCGATTGAAAAGTATTGCGGCAATCAATTGGCAGTTCAAGTTCTGGCGCGCACTGCGTACCAAGTGGAAGCCAAGCCAGCTCCAACGACAAAACACTAGGGAAAGAAGTCGATGCTTACTTATACGCTTCTCAAGAATCATGCCGGCGTACTGCTCACGGGAGACTATCAAACCCTGAAGTCTTTGCACGAGGTTATTCACGATGTGAATGAGCGGTCCCCACTCGTCAAGAACAAGGAAGGATCGTTTCTCGGCCTTGCCTACGATCTGCGGAAGGCTTACGAGGGACAAAGACGAACCCTCAAAACGCCAGAAGGATACCCGGAGATTGGGCCGCGATTTGGAGTTGAAGTTTTGTGGCCGGTTCTTCTCTGGCAAAGCCGGGCGCTTCGCACTTCGATGGCATTTATCGATACGACGAAGCATATGCAAGCCCATGCGTATGCACTGGAAGCAGTTATCGAGGCCGCACTGCGGGATGATTTTGGTGGTGATATCGGTGCAAACGTCATTGCCGAATGGGAGCGAATTGATCCGGCCCATCCATATTCCGAAGAAGTCCTGGGCAGTAGGGGCGCTGTATTTTGCTCATGGACCAAAGCGAAACGGAAGAGTGGCATAGTTGGACTTGTTGCGAGTTTTAGTCCCATGTACTCAGCGCTTTACCCTATCTGGGTACGCAATGGCGTAACGAACTTGGTCCCGCTAGAGGAATATGC
>DASVLM010000572.1:0-2739 GCA_036384875.1 Noviherbaspirillum sp. | reverse complement strand
TCCCCGCCGCAAAGCCCCATGCCGCTGCCTGAAACCGCCCAAGTCTTGATTGCCGTTCCTGGGTTGCTGTCGCGCACGAGCGGATCGAATCGAGATTGGGGATTGCTTCGGTCACGCCCTTTGCGTTTCGTGCTCGGTTTTCGCAGCAGCTTTTCATTGGTACTTAGGTATTCACAATTTCTCCGCCATTGGGATGCAATACCTGGCCCGTCATGTAGGAGGCATCGTCGGACGCGAGGAAGACATACGCTGGCGCTACTTCATCCGGCTGCCCGGGCCTGCCTAACGGTACGTTCTCTCCGAACTTCTGCACTTGTTCAGCCGGGAAGGTTGCTGGAATCAACGGCGTCCAGATCGGGCCCGGTGCTACTGCATTCACATAAATATTCTTTTCCGCGAGCTGCTGCGACAGCGAGCGTGTGAACGCAACAATGGCGCCTTTCGTTGCCGAGTAATCGACGAGGTGTGAACTCCCGCGATACGCAGTAACCGATGCAGTGTTGATGATGCGCGCGCCTGGCTTGAGATGCGGCAGCGCCGCGCGTACGGTGTAGAACATCGAGAAGATGTTCGTGCGGAAGGTCTTTTCCAGCTGCTCGTCGGTAATGTCGCCAATGCTCTGCTGCGGGTATTGTTGCGCGGCGTTGTTGACGAGTATGTCGATCTTGCCGAACGACGATACGGCCGTGTCGACCAGCTTCTTGCAGAATGCAGAATCACCCACGTCGCCACCGATCGCCACGCATTCGCGTCCCTGCGCTTCGACCAGCCGCTGCGTTTCCTGCGCGTCCTGCTGTTCATCGAGATAGGCGATGACGACGTTGGCGCCTTCCTTTGCAAACATCACTGCGACTGCACGGCCGATGCCGCTGTCGCCGCCGGTGATGAGAGCAACCTTGCCCTTGAGCTTGCCGGCAGCCTTGTACTCTCTCGCTTCGCCCGCGGGACGCGGCTGCATCGCGGCTTGCGAGCCCGGCTGGCGGTCCTGGTGCTGCGGCGGAATATTCGGTTTGTCTTGCGGCATGGCGATCTCCTTCAAGCAGTTGAACGAAGGGCCGCTGCGGCGCATGCCGTGCAATGCACGAACGCAGGCTGCGCGGCCCGATGCTGGATGGAGAGCGGCTTGCGCCGATGGTTCCGCCCTGGCGGGCGGTCACGCTGAATTCAGGCGGCGACGGGCTGCATGCGCGCTGCTGCTTCCAGCAGCAGCGCAGGGTCGCCCGCTGCGAGTTTCTTTGCGTCGGAGAGCGTCTGGCGGAAGGTGCGCGCACCGGGCAGCCCGGTCATGAGGCCGAGCATGTGGCGCGTGATGCTGTTCAGCCGCAAGCCCGTTCCGCCCTTGCCGTAGCGAGCGAGCTGATCGGCGATGTAAGGCAGCATCGCCTGCAGGATTTCGGCGCGCGTCTTCGGCGCCGTCTCGTCGCCGTAATAGCGAGCATCGAATGCCGCCATCAGGTAAGGATTGTGGTAAGCCTCGCGTCCGAGCATCACGCCATCCACATGCTCGAGATGGGCATCGATCTCGGCCAGGGTTTTCACACCGCCGTTGATCAGGATTTCGAGATGAGGGAAGTCGCGCTTGAGCTGATACGCGTACTCAGGCTTGAGCGGCGGAATCTCGCGATTCTCTTTCGGGCTCAGGCCCTTGAGGATGGCATTGCGCGCATGCACGATGAAGGTCTTGCAGCCGGCATCGGCAATCGTGCCGACGAAATCGCGCACGAAGTCGTAGCTCTCGACATGGTCGATGCCGATGCGATGCTTCACCGTCACATCGATGTCCACCACGTCGCGCATCGCCTTCACGCAGTCGGCGACGAGCTTCGGCTCCGCCATCAGGCAGGCGCCGAACGCGCCCTTCTGCACGCGTTCGGACGGGCAGCCGCAATTCAGGTTGACCTCGTCGTAACCCCACTTCTCGCCGAGCTTCGCGCATTGCGCAAGATCGTCCGGTTCGCTGCCGCCGAGCTGCAAGGCAACCGGGTGCTCTTCCTCGTTGAAATTCAGGTGCCGTTCGACATCGCCATGGATCAGCGCCCCGGTCGTCACCATTTCGGTGTAGAGCCAGGTATGGCGCGTGATCTGCCGGTGGAACATCCGGCAGTGCCGGTCGGTCCAGTCCATCATGGGGGCGACGGACAGCCGGCGCGAGGGCAACGATGAGGGCGTCTTAAGCGAGGTCAAAACAGGTTTCCTTCCAAAAGCAGTATTTTACCGGGACAAATTTTTATTCGGCCGGAGCGGTTTTCGAGCGCCAGCCAATCGGCGGCAAAAGGACTACCATTGACGAAGCAACCACTACAGGAGGCAACCGCATGACGAACAGCCTGAATACCGAACATTTCTGGATGCCGTTTACTGCCAACCGGCAATTCAAGTCCAAGCCTCGCCTGCTGGCGTCCGCTTCCGGCATGTACTACACCTCTGACGACGGCCGCAAGATCCTCGACGGCACCGCCGGCCTGTGGTGCGTCAATGCCGGCCACTGCCATCCGAAAATCGTCTCCGCCATCCAGCAGCAGGCAGCGACCATGGATTTCGGCCCGACCTTCCAGATGGGCCATCCCAAGGTCTTCGAAGCGGCGACAGCGCTGGTTTCGATTGCGCCGGAAGGCCTGAACCGTGTCTTTTTTTGCAATGACGGCTCCGAGTCGGTCGATACCGCGCTCAAGATCGCCCTCGCCTACCATCAGGTCAAAGGCAATGGCCTGCGCACCCGACTGGTGGGCCGCGAGCGCG
>DASVLM010000571.1:0-4086 GCA_036384875.1 Noviherbaspirillum sp. | reverse complement strand
GACCTGCTGGTGAAAGTGAAAAACGGCGGCAATTACGGCTGGCCGTTCTGCAATTCCAATCCGGATGGCGGCCTCGACAACATGCCGTATGACCGCGACGCGCAATTGAATCCGGACGGCAAACAACTCGAATGCGAACGCATCGACCGCGTCACCAAGGGCCTCCCGCCTCACTCCGCACCACTTGGCATGAGCTTCCTTCAGGACTCGAAAATGCCCCTGTCCTATCGCAATGCGTTGGTGACCGCGCTGCACGGCTGCTGGAACTGCACCAAGCTTAACGGCCACAAGATCGAGCTGTATCCGGTGAGCGAAAACGGGACTGTCGGCAATGCCATCGACCTCGTCAATGGCTGGGTAACGGATGCCGAGCGACGGGAACGCTGGGGCCGGCCGGTGGACGTCGTGCCGGACGGCCGCGGCGGCTTGTATATTTCGGATGATTACTCGGGGACGATCTACCTGCTGCATCCCGACTGAATAATGGATGCGGGCGGCGTCGCGCTTGCCCGCATCAAAAAAAACGGTGCGACATGCGCACCGTCTTGCATTGCTCTCGAAGCGAGGGCTTCAGGCCACTGCACTGACATCCAGCTCCGCGCCGGTCTTTTCCACGATCTCTTCCTTGCTTACTCCAGGCGCGAGTTCGACAACCTTCAGTCCGTTCGGCGTCACATCGACCACGCCGAGGTCGGTAATGATGCGATTGACCACGCCCACGCCTGTCAACGGCAGGTCACATTTCTTCAGGATTTTGTGCGAGGTGCTGCCGTCCTTTGCCTTGGCAACATGCTCCATCAGCACGACCACGCGCCCCACGCCGGCGACGAGGTCCATCGCGCCGCCCATGCCTTTGACCATCTTTCCGGGAATCATCCAGTTAGCCAGGTCGCCCTTCTCGCTGACCTGCATCGCGCCCAGGATGGCGATGTTGATCTTGCCGCCGCGGATCATTGCGAACGAGTCCGCAGAGCTGAAGAAGGAGGAGCCGGGCAATGCGGTCACTGTCTGCTTGCCGGCGTTGATCAGGTCCGCATCGACTTCATCTTCCGTCGGAAAAGGTCCAATGCCGAGCAGGCCGTTTTCGGACTGCAGCCACACTTCGATGTCCTTCGGCACGTAGTTGGCCACCAGCGTCGGCAGGCCAATGCCAAGGTTCACATAGAAACCGTCTTGCAGTTCCTTCGCCGCGCGCGCGGCCATTTCATCACGAGTCCAAGCCATGTTCTTTTCCCCTCACTTACTTTGCACGCGTGGTGCGTTGTTCGATGCGTTTCTCCGGTGTCGCATTGACGATAATGCGATGCACGAAGATGCCGGGAAGATGGACATGATCCGGATCGATCTCGCCAGTCTCGACCAGAATCTCCACTTCGACCACGGTGATCTTGCCGGCCATGGCGACGTTGGGGTTGAAGTTGCGGGAGGTCTTGCGGAACACGAGGTTACCGGACTTGTCGGCCTTCCACGCCTTGACCAGCGAGACGTCGGCGACCAGTGAACGCTCCATCACATACTTGTGGCCGTCGAATTCGCGCACTTCCTTCCCTTCAGCGACGATCGTGCCTACACCAGTCTTGGTGAAGAACGCCGGGATACCGGCACCGCCGGCACGCAGCTTCTCGGCCAGCGTGCCTTGCGGCGTAAATTCCAGTTCGAGCTCGCCCGCGAGATATTGGCGCTCGAATTCCTTGTTCTCGCCCACGTAGGACGAAATCATCTTTTTGATCTGACGGGTGGTCAGCAATTGGCCGAGGCCGAAACCGTCGACACCAGCATTGTTGGAGATGGCAGTGAGGTTCTTGACGCCGGAATCGCGCAGCGCCGCAATCAGCGCTTCCGGGATGCCGCACAAGCCGAAGCCTCCGACGGCAATCGTCTGACCGTCCTTGACGATGCCGGCCAGCGCACTGGCGGCATCCGGGTAAACTTTATTCATACCAACCCTCTTGTTATGTTTGAATTGACCTTCAATATGCTGCACGAACACTCGTCAGGCGGGCCGCAAGCGGGTTATGGACGTGCCACGGCCGTCTTTAGAGCAGTTTGGTGATCACAGACCGCCCTAAACCTGCCCGCCAGCATAAGATGGTGGACTGCGAGCCCGCAATACCGTAAAAATACCAATTTTAGACCCGAAAAAGCCCGCCACAGGCCATGACCGCCCATCTTACGATCGATTACGAGACGATATTCAGGAATGCCCCTGTAGGCATGTGCGTGTCGCAGCACCGGATCATCCATGCCTGCAACGATGCGCTGGCGAAGATGTTCGGCTATGCGCCCGAGGAACTTGTCGGGCAGTCTTTCCGGGTACTTTATCCGACCACCGACGAGTTCGAGCGCACCGGAGCACGTATCGTTCCGATCATGAGCGCCAAGGGTGTCTATTCCGACGAGCGGATCATGAAACGCGCCAATCAGGAATTATTCTGGTGCCACGTAAGCGGCTGTTCGTTGACACATGAAGATCCGCATGCAGCTGGCATCTGGACCTTCGAAGACCTGAGCGCAAAACGTCCGGTAACTGCCGAGCTGACACCGCGCGAGCGCGAGATTGCTGCGCTGCTGGTCGAGGGCAAGACCAGCAAGCTGATTGCACGCCAGGTCGGGCTCAGCCCGCGGACCGTAGAAATGCATCGTGCCAAGTTGATGCGCAAGTTTGCTGCGGCGACGTCCAGCGAACTGGTGCATCGCCTGCTTGGCGTAACGGGCTGAAATGCGGAGGGGTCAGTGATCAAGCGTCGGCTGAAACCAGCGCTCGCAGCCAATCCGGCATGGGTACCGATTTTTCGTTCGGGAAATTGACCCAGACGACCTTTGCACCGCCCTCTGTCGTCACCACATCCGGTTCATCCAGCCGCCGGATTTCATGCGTCATTTCGAAGCTGCTTCGCCCCGGCTGGCCGACATAGGTGCGCACCTCGATATCACCGGGATACTTCAGTTGCCGGATGAAAGTGGCGCGCGCATTGATGATGACCGGCCCTTCCCCGGAGGGATCGGGCTCGCATCCGATCTCGGTAAACCATTGGATGCGCGCCGATTCCATGTAGCGGAAGTAGACCGTATTGTTGACATGTCCCATGGCGTCCATATCACCCCACCGGATGGGCATACGCATGGTATGAACGTGCTTGAAACTGCTCGTCACGCCGCGCTCATCCCGTCGTCTGCAGTCACAATCGCGCCATTCAGGAAACGCGACTCTTCCGAGGCCAACAACAACAGCAAGCCGTCGAGGTCTTCCGGCTGCCCGAGGCGCTTGCGCGGCAGCATGTCGATCAGCTTGCGACCCTGTTCGGTATCGAAGTGCTCGGCATTGATCTCGGTACCGATATAACCAGGACAGATCGCATTGACGTTGATGTTGTAACGACCCCACTCCACCGCCATCGATTTTGTCATGTGCACGACTGCAGCCTTGCTCATGCAGTAGATGCCAATCTGGGGCAGCACGCGCAAACCAGCCACGGACGCGATGTTGACGATGCGCTGCTGTTTCTTCGGGTCGCCCTTGGCGCGCGCAATCATGCGCTTGGCAACTTCCTGCGCAACGAAGAAGGCTCCGCGCTGGTTGGTGTCCATCACGAAGGCGTAATCGTCGGGCGTCACATCGATCAGGCGCTGCGTGGTCGATACCCCCGAATTGTTAACGAGAATGTCGATCGGGCCGGCTTCCGTTTCTGCGTGGGCAACAGCCGCCTTGATGCTGCCGTAATCGGTAACATCGAGTTGAACAACATGCGCGGCTCCACCATCGGCTTCGATCTCCGCACGCAGTTCCTTCAGCCGCTCCACCCTGCGGGAAGCCAGCACCACTTGGGCCCCGGCCTTGGCCAGAACTTTCGCAAAACGCGCACCGAGACCACTCGACGCCCCGGTCACCATCGCGATCTTGCCTTCAAAATTGGTTTCGATTCCCACGATTCCTCCTGAATCATTGTCCTGCAAATGACCATATAGCCGGGCAGGTGCCGTTATCATTACACGTTTGGCTGATTTTAGAATGTTGTGTCTAGCATTCTCAGTCAAAATCCACGACAATTAGCACAGTCGTTCGAAAATTTTATACTACATTGGTGA
>DASVLM010000570.1:0-8086 GCA_036384875.1 Noviherbaspirillum sp. | reverse complement strand
AGCAGGGCAGGGGTTTTGCTGTCGTGGCGGCCGAGGTGCGCAATCTGGCGCAGCGCTCGGCCGGTGCGGCCAGGGAGATCAAGGCGCTGATTGCCGACTCGGTGGAGAAGGTGGACCAGGGCGGCCGGCTGGTCGACCAGGCCGGGCACACCATGAATGACATCGTGCAATCGGTCCAGCAGGTGGCCGACATCATGGGCGAGATTGCTGCGGCAAGCGAAGAACAAAGCAGCGGCATTGAGGAAATCCATCGTGCCATTGCGCAGATGGACACGATGACGCAGCAGAATGCGGCGCTGGTAGAACAGGCCGCAGCCGCTGCGCGAGGCATGCAGGAGCAGGCGCGGACGTTGGAGCAATCGGTTGCCGTATTCCGGCTCCAAAGTGGCTCCATCAAATAAATAAAAGTGGCTCTACGTGATGGGGCCAAAGCAGAACTAAGATACCACCATCGTATTGATTCACAGAAAACGGGGGACGACAGATGACCACTAATTCCGATCTGCAGCGCCGCAAGGATGCCGCCACGCCGCGCGGCGTGGGCGTGATGTGCCAGTTCTACGCGGACCGTGCCAACAATTCCGAAATCTGGGATGTGGAAAACCGCCGCTACATCGATTTCGCTGCCGGCATAGCCGTGCTCAATACCGGCCACCGTCATCCGAAGCTGATCGCTGCCGTTCAGGCGCAACTCGAGAAATTCACGCACACTGCCTACCAGATCGTGCCGTACGCCAGCTATGTCGAGCTGGCCGAGCGCATCAACGCCGTCACACCGGGCACACACGCCAAGAAGACGGCGTTTTTCTCCACCGGCGCCGAAGCGGTCGAAAATGCAATCAAGATCGCCCGTGCCGCTACCGGACGTTCCGGCGTGATCGCCTTCACCGGCGGTTTCCACGGCCGCACGATGATGGGGATGGCGCTGACCGGCAAGGTCGTGCCGTACAAGGTCGGCTTCGGTCCTTTCCCGTCCGAGATTTACCATGCACCGTTCCCGATGCAGGCCCACGGCGTCACCACGGAAGACTCGCTCGCTGCGCTGCAAAACATCTTCAAGTGCGACATCGATCCGAAGCGCGTCGCCGCCATCATTCTCGAACCCGTGCAGGGCGAAGGCGGTTTTTACCAGGCGCCGGTCGACCTCATGCGCGCCTTGCGCGGCATCTGCGACCAGCACGGCATTCTTTTGATCGCCGACGAAATCCAGACGGGTTTTGCGCGCACCGGCAAGATGTTCGCGATGGAGCATTACGACGTGCTGCCCGACCTCATGACCATGGCCAAGAGCCTGGCTGGCGGCATGCCGCTGTCGGCCGTGTGCGGGCGCGCCGAAATCATGGACGCGCCGGCCCCGGGCGGCCTGGGCGGCACCTATGCCGGCAATCCGCTGGCCACCGCTTCGGCGCTCGCTGTACTGGACGTGATCGAGGACGAGAAGCTCGTTGAGCGCGCCAACAAGCTGGGCGGCAAGCTGAAGGACTGCCTCGACGAATTGCGCCGCGCCGTGCCACAGATCGGCGACGTGCGCGGTCCGGGCGCGATGGTGGCGGTGGAATTCCTGAAGCCGGGAACGAGCGAGCCGGACGTGGACTTTACGAAACAGGTACAGGCGCGTGCTCTCGAAAAGGGTTTACTGCTGCTCACCTGCGGCGTATACCAGAACGTGATCCGCTTCCTCTTCCCGCTCACCATGAGCGACGACATCATGGACGAGGCGCTGGTCATTCTCGAATCGGCACTGCGCGGCCAATAAACCCAATAACCCCGAGCGGCGACGTACCGCATCAGGGGAAGGGAGACAGAAGTGAAACTGCAAGAAGAACGCAGTCGCGATGCGCTTGTCGCATTCCGCGGCGTAAAGAAGACCTATGATGGCGAGAACCTTGTCGTCAAACACCTCGACCTCGACATCGAACGTGGCGAGTTCCTCACTCTGCTGGGGCCGTCCGGCTCCGGCAAGACTACCTGCCTGATGATGCTCGCCGGTTTCGAATTTCCGACCGGCGGCGAAATCCGGCTCGACGGCCAGCTGCTGAACAAGGTGCCGCCGCACAAGCGCAACATCGGCATGGTGTTCCAGAACTATGCGCTGTTCCCGCACATGACGGTGGCGCAGAACGTCGCGTATCCGCTGTCGGTGCGCGGCATGGATACCGTCACGCGCGCCGCGAAGGTGAAGCAGGCGCTCGACATGGTACAGATGGGGAAGTTCGCCGACCGCTATCCGGCGCAACTCTCCGGCGGCCAGCAGCAGCGTATCGCCCTCGCGCGTGCGCTGGTGTTCGAGCCCAAGCTGGTGCTGATGGACGAACCGCTCGGCGCGCTCGACAAGCAGTTGCGCGAACACATGCAGCTCGAACTGAAGGCGCTGCACCAGCGCCTCGGCCTCACTTTCGTCTATGTCACTCATGACCAGAGCGAAGCGCTCACCATGTCGGACCGCGTTGCCGTGTTCGACCAGGGCGTGATCCAGCAGCTCGCGGTGGTGGATGAACTCTATGAATATCCGCAGAATCAGTTTGTCGCTGGCTTTATCGGGGACAACAACCGCATCAGCGGCGCAATTGCCGAAGTCGACGGCAAGCACTGCGTGGTCCGCCTGCCCGACGGCAGCATCGTAACCGGACTGAACGTCAACGGCGCGACTACGGGCAAGCAGATCGTCGCATGCGTACGCCCCGAGCGCATACGCCTGCACGTGGCGGCCGAGGCAGCATTCAACAGTCTGGCCGCCACAGTATCGGACTTGATCTACTTCGGCGACCACGTGCGCGTGCGCTGCTCATTGCCCAAGCAGGACGATTGTTTCGTCAAGCTGGCACTGAACGATGCCGCCTTGCCGCAACTGCAGTCCGGTACGCCGGTACGCCTCGGCATCGAGCCGGAGCGCCTGCGGGTCTTCCACTGATTTTTTACCCACCACCCAAAAGAGCAAAGGAGAGGCAATGAGAACGATCACCAAATCCATCCTGGCAGCAGCTATTGCAGCCGCAGGATTCGCCCATGCTGGCGAACTGACCGTCGTCAATTTCGGCGGCGCCAACAGCAATGCGCAGAAGGCTGCTTACGTCGCGCCGTTCGAGAAAGCCACCGGCAACAAGGTCACCGTCGTCGAATACAACGGCGAAATGGCCAAGCTGAAGGCGATGGTCGAAACGAAGAAGGTGAGCTGGGACCTGGTGGAAGTCGAGGCCGGCGAAGTCGGCCGCGCCTGCGAAGAAGGCTTGCTGGAAAAGATGGACCACAGCAAGTTCGGCAACAAGGCCGACTTCATTCCCGCCGCTTTCCATGAGTGCGCCTTCGGCGCCTTCGTGTGGTCGACCGTGCTCGGCTACGACGCCGACAAGCTGAAGGCCGCGCCGAAGAGCTGGGCCGATTTCTGGGATGTGAAGAAGTATCCCGGCAAGCGCGGCATGCGCAAGGGCGCGCGCTACAACCTCGAGTTCGCGCTGATGGCTGACGGTGTGCCGACCAAGGACGTGTACAAGGTCCTGTCGACCAAGGAAGGCGTGGATCGCGCATTCAAGAAGCTCGATCAGCTGAAGGGCAACATCCAGTGGTGGGAAGCCGGTGCACAGCCGCCGCAATTCCTGGTCGCCGGTGACGTCGTGATGTCCACCGTCTACAACGGCCGCATCGATGCCGCGCAGCGCGAAGGCAAGCATCTCGCGATCTCCTGGGCCGGCGCGATCTACGACCTCGACTACTGGGTGATCCCGAAGGGCGCGAAGAACAAGGATGTCGCCGAGAAGTTCATCGCCTTCTCCAGCACGCCGGAAGCGCAGCAGGCCTACGCCAATCACATCGCCTACGGCCCGGTGAACAACAACGCGTTCAAGCGCATGGACTACAAGACGCTGTCGCAGCTGCCGACGTCCACCGCCAACATCAAGGACTCGGTACAGTCCAACCTGCAGTTCTGGACCGATCACGGCGAAGAACTGGAGCAGCGCTTCACCGCGTGGGCAGCGAAGTAATCGCCCGGTCCGTTTGAAGCATGGCCACAGTGCCGGCGTAAGCCGGGACTGTGGCAAGCGTGAATCTCTATTGTTTTCTCCCTCCGGCCCGGCAAGCGTCTCCGGCATGTCGCGGCGGGATTTTGGTGCCGTCGCATACGTTGGCGGCATCCCTTTTCGATTCCTGACCGGTGCATTGACATGACTTCTACCGTCATTACTCCAGCGATAGCAACGGCGCAAGCAGAGCCTTCCGTCGCGCAGCTCAAGCGCGAGCTGAACCGCGCCCAACTGCGCAAGCGGCTGGCGGCGATCACCTTGATCGCGCCGCTGATGCTGTTCCTGCTCATCACTTTCGTCGCGCCCATCGTCATCCTCCTGCAGCGCGCGATCGAGAACCCTGAAGTCGCTACCGCACTGCCACGCACCATCAAGGTACTGGCCGCATGGGATCGCCACGGCACACCGCCCGATGCCGCTTACGCCGCGCTGGCCGACGACCTGGTCGTCGCGAAGGAGCAGAGTACCGCCGGCGGCCTCGCGCATCGCGTCAACACCGAGATTCCCGGCGCACGTTCGGTGATCATGAAGACCACGCGTGCCATGCCGCTCGCCGAGGGCAAGCCGCTATCGCCGGCAGAGGTGAAGCAGGCGTTGATCGACATCGATGAACACTGGGGCGCGCCCGACTACTGGCGCGTCATCGCCAAGAACGGTTCACGCTACTCGCCCTACTACCTGCTGGCCGCGATGGACCTCAAGCAGGACGCCTTCGGCAACATCACGCAGGCAGATCCGGAGCAGTCGGCCTACCGTCACATCTTCGGCCGCACCTTCACGATTTCGCTCGGCGTGACCCTGTTCTGCCTCGTGCTCGGTTATCCGCTGGCGTACTGGCTCTCCACCATGTCCGAGCGCCGCGCCAACCTCTTCATGATCCTGGTGCTGATTCCGTTCTGGACTTCGATCCTGGTGCGCGTGGCCGCGTGGATGGTGCTGCTGCAGTCGGAAGGGCTGGTGAACAAGACGCTCGAAGCGCTGCACGTCATCAATGCACCGCTTGAACTCATCTTCAATCGCACCGGCACCTACATCTCGATGACGCACATTTTGCTGCCGTTCATGATCCTGCCGCTCTACAGCGTGATGAAGTCGATCCCGCCGACCTACATGCGCGCTGCAGTATCACTCGGCAGCCATCCGTTCGCCGCCTTCTGGCGCGTGTACGTGCCGCAAACCGCGCCGGGCGTCGGCGCCGGCGGATTGCTGGTGTTCATCCTCGCGCTCGGCTACTACATCACGCCGGCGCTCCTGGGCGGCACCAACGAGCAGATGGTGAGCTACTACGTTGCCTACTTCATCAACGTCACGATCAACTGGGGCATGGCATGCGCACTCGGTGCACTGCTGTTCCTCGCGACGCTGGTGCTGTACGGCGTATATCGCCGCTTTGCCAAAATCGATGTGAGCATGGGATAAGCCATGAAGAAATTCCTTCCTGTTTTTGCGCCGTACCAATCCCTCGGCGAGCGCGCCTGGTTCTTCGCGCTGCGCAGCTTCAATGCGCTGGTGCTACTGTTCCTGGTGCTGCCCATCCTGGTGATCGTGCCGCTGTCGTTTTCCGACAGCTCCTTCCTGTCGTATCCGATGCCGGGCGTATCGCTGCGCTGGTACCACAACCTGCTCGAATCGGAGGAGTGGATGCGCGCGGCGCAGAACAGCTTCATCGTTGCGCCGGCCGCCACCGTCGTCGCCACCGTGCTCGGCACGCTTGCCGCAGTCGGCTTGAACAAGGCTGACTTCCGCGGCAAGGCGCTGGTGATGGCGGTGCTGATTTCGCCGATGGTCGTGCCGGTGGTGGTGGTCGGTGTCGGCGTCTACATCTTCTTCGCGCAGATCGGCTTGTCGGAAACCTACACCGGTCTCATCCTCGCGCATGCCGCGCTCGGGGCACCCTTCGTCGTGACCACGGTATCGGCCACGCTGCAAGGCTTCAACCACAACCTCGTGCGTGCCAGCCTCTCGCTCGGGGCAAGCCCGCTCACCACCTTCTTCCGCGTCACGCTGCCGGTGATTGCGCCGGGCCTGATCTCGGGCGCGCTGTTCGCATTCGCCACTTCGTTCGATGAAGTCGTGATCACGCTCTTCGTCGCCGGCCCCAGCCAGTCGACATTGCCACGCCAGATGTTCTCCGGCATCCGCGAAAACATCAGCCCGACCATCGCGGCGCTGGCGACGATTCTGATCATTTTCTCGACTTGCCTGTTGCTCGCGCTGGAATGGCTGCGCGGACGGAACAAGGCAGCAGCAAAGTACTGACCAACTTTACGTGGTTTGACGGAGGGCCTTGGGCATTTTGGCGGGGAACATCTGCAACATTTCAATGTATCCAGTACCCAAGAAAAAAATTCAGTTACTGACGTAGCATGCCAGACAGAGGCTGTTAACTTCAGCATTGCCTTTGTTCCCCGCCAAAATGCCCAAGACCCTCCGTCAAACCACGTACGCGCCGACTTAAAAAGGAGACTTCCATGCTCAACCTGAAAGACCCATCGCTGTTCCGCCAGCAGGCCTATATCAACGGCGAGTGGTGCAATGCCGACGATGGTGGCAGCTTCGCCGTCACCAATCCCGCGACAGGTGAAACTATCGGCACCGTGCCCAACATGGGCGCCGCCGAAACGAAGCGCGCGATCGCCGCAGCGAACGATGCCTGGAAAGCCTGGCGTGCAAAGACCGGCAAGGAACGCAGCGCCATCCTGCGCAAGTGGAACGACCTCATGCTCGCCAACGCCGATGACCTCGCGCTCATCATGACGGTGGAGCAGGGCAAGCCGCTGGCCGAAGCCAAGGGCGAAATCGGCTACGCCGCGTCGTTCATCGAATGGTTCGCCGAAGAAGCGAAGCGTGTCGCGGGCGACACGCTCGCCTCGCCGTGGACCGATCGCCGCATCGTCGTCGTGAAGGAACCGATCGGCGTGTGCGCCGCCATTACGCCGTGGAACTTCCCCGCAGCGATGATCACGCGCAAGGCAGGCCCCGCACTCGCAGCAGGCTGCCCGATGGTGGTCAAGCCCGCTGAAGCGACACCGTATTCCGCGCTGGCGATGGCCGTGCTGGCCGAGCGCGCCGGCATCCCCGCAGGCGTGTTCTCCGTAATCACCGGCGATGCCCGCGCCATCGGCGGCGAGATGACCTCGAACCCGACGGTGCGCAAGCTCAGCTTCACCGGCTCCACCGAAGTCGGCCGCTTGCTGATGCAGCAATCCGCCTCGACCGTGAAGAAGCTTTCGCTCGAACTCGGCGGCAATGCACCCTTCATCGTGTTCGACGATGCCGACCTCGACGCCGCAGTCGAAGGCGCGATCGCCTCCAAATACCGCAACGCCGGCCAGACCTGCGTCTGCGCCAATCGCCTCTATGTGCAGGACGGCGTGTACGACGCCTTCGCCGACAAGCTGGTCGCCGCCGTGAAAAAGCTGAAGGTCGGCAACGGCCTGGAGCCGGGCGTGACGCAAGGCCCGCTGATCGACAGCGATGCGATTGCCAAGGTCGAGCAGCATGTTGCGGATGCCGTATCGAAAGGCGGCCGCGTGCTCACCGGCGGCAAGCGTCATGCACTCGGCCAGACCTTCTTCGAGCCGACCGTGATCGCCGACGTCACGCCCGCTATGCGCGTGGCGAAGGAAGAAACCTTCGGCCCGCTCGCGCCGCTGTTCCGCTTCAAGACCGATGCCGATGCCATCGCGATGGCAAACGACACCGAGTTCGGCCTCGCCAGCTATTTCTACTCGCGCGACATCGGCCGCATCTGGCGCGTGGCGGAAGGATTGGAAAGCGGCATGGTCGGCATCAATACCGGCCTGATCTCGAACGAGGTCGCGCCGTTCGGCGGCGTGAAGCAGTCGGGCCTGGGCAGGGAAGGATCGAAGTACGGGATGGATGACTATCTCGTCATCAAGTACCTGTGCATGGGTGGCATCTGAGCAGTTGGCATCATGCTACTGCGCATGCTGCTGAATGCCTTCACTCGGCCGTAGCCACCCGGTTACGGCCATCCTTCGCGTTATAGAGCGCGACGTCCGCGTCATGCAGCAGCGCATCGAAGTCCTTGTGCGTGCCCGGCT
>DASVLM010000569.1:0-2835 GCA_036384875.1 Noviherbaspirillum sp. | reverse complement strand
AGCACGGGTATGCAGGTGACGATGGCGGCAATGATGGACTTGATGCGCTGGTCGGCGATGGTGGCATTGGCCTGATCCAGCGAGATCTTCATGCTGACGGCACCGAGCACCGTCTTTTCCGGAACCTGGTGGCAGGCGATGCAGTTCTTGCCGAGGTAATTCGTGCTGGCCAGCGCCGGACGCACGACACGCAAATATTCGCCCTTGTTGTCGGACTCGATCCTGGAGATTTCCTTGCCCGATTGCAGAACCTGCTTCTCCAGGTCATCCGGGTTCGCCGCATCTTGTGCATTGCCCGGCCCGAACATCTTGGTGACGCCCTCGCCGCGAATCACGCGGACGTCGCGTATGGCATTGAGCTGCTTGATCTGGTCAAGGAACACGGCGCGCTGGCCGACGGTGCCGGTCACCATCATGCCGGTAAGGCCGGCCATGGTGGCTTCATGCATGCTCAGCGAAAAGCCGTGTGCCTGCTCGACGGCCGCCTCGCGATAGGCGTGGTTCTGCCAGATGATCACGCCGGTCCAGACGACCACCAATGCCATCGTGATGGTAATGAGCAGCTGCACCCAGATTTTCATGTTTTTCATTCCGAACATACGATCCCTTTCATTGTGTCTCTTCTCCTGCCAGTTGGCTCTCTTGTGATGCTGTCAGCATGCGTTCGAAGTCGGCGAGCGCCATCGGCCGCCCGAACAGGTAGCCCTGGAACAGCGCGCAGCGGTTCGCCTCGAGAAACGCATGTTGTTCGATGACTTCCACGCCTTCGGCGACGACTTGCAAACGCAGCGTATGGCTGATGCTGATGATGGTTTGCACGATGGCTGCGTCGCTCGGGTCGGTGGCGATATCGCGCACGAAGGACTGGTCGATCTTGATCTGGTCCAGCGGCAGGCGTTTCAGGTAGGACAGCGATGAATAGCCGGTGCCGAAGTCGTCCAGCGCAAAGCGCACGCCCATCTCGCGCAATGCATGCATCTTGCTCACTGTGCCTTCGATGTCGTCCAGCACCATGCTTTCGGTGAGTTCGAGCTTGAGTCGCGTCGGATCGGCCCCGCTGGCCTCCAGTGCGGCGGCAACCTGCGCGACAAAGCCGGGCTGCCGGAATTGCCGCGAGCTGACGTTGATGGCCAGCGCAAGGTCGCACATCTCCGGCAGCTTCGCCCATGCGGCGAGCTGGGCGCAGGCCGTCTCCAGTACCCACTGGCCGATCGGCAAAATGAGCCCGGTCTCTTCTGCAACCGGAATGAATTCTCCCGGCTGAACCATCGGCCGGCCCGGCGGCCGCCAGCGCAACAAGGCTTCGGCGCCGATTACTTGCTGCATATGATCGACCTGGGGCTGGTAATACAGTTCGAAACCGCCGATGGTGAGCGCTTCGCGCAAGCCCGCTTCAACGACCGCTTTCTTCTGCAACACCGCCTGCATCGCCACGTTGTAGAAGCGCACCGTGTTGCGGCCCGCATCCTTGGCCTGGTACAGCGCGATATCGGCCTGCTTGAGGAGGACATCGATCGTATCGTCGTGATCGCGGAACTGGCTGACGCCGATGCTTGCGCTGCAGTGATAGGTGCCGGGCAGTGCAAACGGCTCGTTCAAGGCGCTCAATATCTTTTCCGCGACGGCCTCGGTCTGCGCCGCAGCATTGGATTCGTCGTTGTCCAGACCGCCCAGCATCACCACGAATTCATCTCCACCGAGGCGCGCCACCGTGTCGCATTCGCGCACGCACTCCTTCAGGCGCCGCGCCACCTGCACCAGCAACTGATCGCCGACGTCGTGGCCGAGCGTGTCGTTGAGCGTCTTGAAATGGTCGAGGTCGAGCAGCATCAAGGCGCCGAACTGCCTGCTGCGGCCGCTGGCAGCCAACGCCTGGGCGATGCGGTCCATCAGCAGGCGGCGATTCGGCAGCGCGGTCAGCGGGTCGTAAAAGGCAAGGTTGCGGATCTGCGCCTCGGCCTCCTTGCGCGTCGTGATGTCGGAGAATGCGGCGACATAATGGGCGGTACGTCCGAAACCATCCTTCACCGCAGTGATGACCAGCCACTCCGGGTAGATTTCGCCGCCCTTCTTGCGGTTCCAGATCTCTCCCTGCCAATGGCCGTCCTGCTCGATGCTGCGCCACATGTTCAGGTAAAAGTCCCTGCCCTGCCGCCCGGACTTGAGAATGGCAGGTGTCTTGCCGATCGCCTCTTCGCGGGTGAAGCCGGTGACCGTCTCGAATGCAGGATTGGCCCATTCGATGCTGGCCTGGGTGTCCGTGATGAAGACGGCATTGCCCACGGCCTCCAGCGCGGCCACTTGCAAGCGGCTGCGCGCCTCGCTTGCCGCGAGCGCGGAAATCGCGCTGGCGTGATGGCGCAATCCCGCAATCGTGAAGAAGGCAAACAAGACCAGAAAAACAGAGAGCATCAGGCCGCCAACCAGGTAGCCGCGATATTGCCAATGGTAGGAGGCGAGCATGTTGTCGAATGGTTCGCC
Organism: Noviherbaspirillum sp.; assembly: GCA_036384875.1. Classification (GTDB taxonomy): domain Bacteria; phylum Pseudomonadota; class Gammaproteobacteria; order Burkholderiales; family Burkholderiaceae_D; genus Noviherbaspirillum. Next base: position 354 of record DASVLM010000569.1, on the reverse strand, counting down.
GATGACCACGACCAGGCCGGAGTCCCTCAGTTGCCGCCAGGTATAAGCACGGTCGACGCCGTCGGCCAGCGCCTTGCGGCGGAAGCTGCCGGTCTCCGCGGCGCCGGGGGCAAGATAGGGCGCATCGGTGAAAATCTTTCCCAGCCCCTGTTCCGGATGCGGCGAGCGCGCCATGACAGCGCCATTCATCTTGACGAGCGCAACGACGCCGTGTTCGCCGAGGTTGATGGAGTCGTAGAAGCGCGAGAAGTAGTCGGGTGAAACCGACATCACGATCACGCCGGCGAAGCCTTGTTTCGGATCGATAATGGGCCGCGTGAACTGGATGGACCAGCGGTTCGACACGCGCCCGAG
>DASVLM010000568.1:0-2048 GCA_036384875.1 Noviherbaspirillum sp. | reverse complement strand
GTGCTGGCCGGCTTCATGCGCATCCTTACACCTGGATTCGTCGAGCATTACGCGGGCCGCCTTCTCAATATTCATCCATCGTTGCTGCCGAGCTTCGTCGGCCTCGCGACACATCGCCAGGCGCTCGATGCCGGCGTGAAGGTGCATGGTGCTACCGTGCATTTCGTTACTGCCGAGCTCGACCACGGCCCCATCGTTGCGCAAGCCGTGGTGCCGGTCCTGCCGGCAGACGACGAGCATGCGCTTGCCGACCGCGTCCTCGTGCAGGAACACATTATTTATCCCCGCGCGGTGCGCTGGTTCGTTGAGGGCCGGCTGTCGATAGAGCATGGCATCGTGCGTTTGGCCGGCGAGGAATCGCAAGCCGTTCTCTGAAAGAATCCAATGAGATTGCATCCTGCGGTCATATTCCATGTCGAGGAAGTCCTGCGCGAAGTCCTGCGTTTTACCGGTCCGGCCGATGCGGTTGTGTCGCGCTATTTCCGCGAACATCCCAAGCTCGGCGGACGCGAACGCAATGCGATTGCCGAAGGCGTTTTTGCCGTCCTGCGCAACAAGCTATCCTATGCCAGCTTTGCCGAATCGGGTACCGGCAGCGCGATGCGCCGTCTTGCCTTGCTCGGCCTTGCCGACGTTCTCGGCGCGGACTCGCTTGGTGGATTGTCGCCGGAAGAGTCCGAATGGCTGCATCGCATTGCGCAGATCGACCGCCACGCATTGCCCGTGGCATTGCAAGCGAACCTTCCGCCGTGGCTGCTGGACAAGCTTGTGGCGCGCGATGGCGAGCAGACTACGCTGGAACTGGCGGCCGCGCTGAACCGTCCGGCGCCGCTCGACTTGCGTGTGAATACATTGAAGGCCAAGCGCGACGAAGCGCTGGAGCAGCTGGCAAAGGCGATGATCGAGTGCGAGCCGACTCCCTATTCGCCGCTGGGCATACGCCTGAAGAAAAAGCCCGCGCTGCAGAACCTTACGATCTTCAAGGACGGAGCAATTGAGGTGCAGGACGAGGGCAGCCAGTTGCTCGCCCATATCCTTGGCGCCAAGCGCGGCGAAATGGTGGTGGATTTCTGCGCCGGCGCGGGCGGCAAGACACTCGCTCTCGGCGCAGCAATGCGCAACACTGGTCGGTTGTATGCGTTCGATGTGTCCGACAAGCGCCTTGCCAAACTGAAGCCGCGCCTGGCGCGCAGTGGACTGTCGAATGTGCATCCGGTTGCCATCGCCCATGAGAACGATGCGAAGGTAAAGAGGCTGGCTGGCAAGATCGATCGCGTACTGGTCGATGCGCCTTGCAGCGGGCTTGGAACGCTGCGCCGCAATCCCGATATGAAGTGGCGCCAGACGCCGGAGTCAGTGCTGGAGCTGAACGCCAAGCAGGCATCGATCCTCGCCAGCGCAGCGCGTCTGGTAAAGCCGGGCGGGCGTCTCGTCTATGCGACTTGCAGCCTGCTTGATGAAGAGAATGAAGCGATCGCCTCGCAGTTCCTGGCGTCGCATGCGGATTTCGCGTTGATTCCCGCGAAGGTGGTGCTGGAAGAAGGCAAGATCCCGCTGGAAATGGGCGATTATCTCAAGCTGTCGCCGCAGATCCACCAGACTGACGGCTTTTTCGCCGCCGTGTTCGAACGCAAGGGCCAATGAGTCAACGATCCTGCCTGATGCTGGCGGCCACCGTCGTCCTGGCGCAGGCAGTGTTCATGCCGATTGCCGCTTCTCAGGAGCCGCCGGCGCTGGTCGCGCAAGGCACGCTTCAGGCCGCCTTTGTACCCGGCGATAATCTCGAGGAACTGGTGTGCGACTCGATTTCCAAGGCGCACCAGCAAGTGCTCGTGCAGGCTTATCTCCTGACCAGCAAGAAGATTGGAGCGGCCTTGGTTGCCGCGCACCGTCGCGGCATCGAAGTGCTTGTGTTGCTGGATGCGGAGCGGCTGGAAAAGGCTGTGTCAGTGGCTCCAGTACTTGCAGCTGCGGGTATTCCAGTTTGGCTGGAGACGAAATATCAGAATGCGCACAACAAGGTGATGGTGATTGATGCCGGTCGCCCT
>DASVLM010000567.1:0-4195 GCA_036384875.1 Noviherbaspirillum sp. | reverse complement strand
GATATGGAGTAATTGTGCATTGAACAAAGTCTCTATTTCAGGGTAAAATAGCAGTCTTTAGCCGACGTGGTGAAATTGGTAGACACGCTATCTTGAGGGGGTAGTGGCGAAAGCTGTGCGAGTTCGAGTCTCGCCGTCGGCACCAATAAAGAAGGCCAGCAAAGGGTTTCCCGGCGCTGGCTTTTTATCGAGGAATGTTGATTTGATTTGCAAATCATTTAACTGACCAAGGTCGGACCATCGTGAACCTCGAAAATTACTTTCCCATTCTTCTTTTCATCCTTGTTGGCATCGGTGTCGGTGTCGTTCCCCAGATTCTCGGTCGTGTGCTGGCTCCGCATAAGCCCGATATCGAAAAGCTTTCGCCTTACGAGTGCGGCTTCGAAGCATTCGAGGATGCGCGCATGAAGTTCGACGTGCGCTATTACCTCGTCGCCATCCTGTTCATTTTGTTCGATCTGGAAACTGCTTTCTTCTTCCCTTGGGGTGTTGCCATGCGCGATCTCGGCTGGCAGGGCTTCGTCACGATGATGGTGTTCATCGCCGAATTCGTGGTGGGCTTCTGGTACATCTGGAAGAAGGGTGCTCTGGATTGGGAGTAAGTCATGTCTATTGAAGGTGTACTGAACGAAGGTTTCATCACCACCACTGCCGATAAGCTGATCAACTGGACGCGCACCGGCTCGCTGTGGCCCATGACCTTTGGTTTGGCCTGCTGTGCGGTGGAGATGATGCATGCCGGCGCGTCGCGTTACGACCTCGATCGATTCGGGGTTGTGTTTCGTCCGTCGCCACGCCAGTCGGATGTCATGATCGTTGCAGGTACGCTCTGCAATAAAATGGCGCCGGCGCTGCGTAAGGTGTACGACCAGATGGCTGAGCCGCGTTGGGTGATTTCAATGGGGACCTGTGCGAATGGTGGCGGCTACTACCACTATTCATATTCGGTGGTTCGGGGCTGCGACCGCATCGTGCCGGTCGATGTCTATGTTCCCGGATGCCCGCCAACCGCGGAGGCGCTCCTGTACGGCATCATGCAATTGCAAAACAAGATCAAGCGCACCAACACGATCGCACGTTAAGAGGGGCGCTTTACCACGATATGACGACCAAACTCGAAACCCTCGAAGCCGCGTTGCGCAATGCACTCGGCGACCATATTCGTAGCCTGACGGTGGCGTTGGGAGAAATTACCGTAGTCGTCGCCGCTTCCGATTATTTGTCGGCGATGCGTGTCCTGCGTGATCACGCCGATTTGCGTTTCGAAGAGTTGATTGACCTGTGCGGTCTCGACTATTCGACCTACGGCGACGGTACGTGGGATGGTCCTCGTTTTGCGGTTGTTTCTCATCTGCTTTCCGTTACCCACAATTGGCGTCTCCGTGTGCGCGTGTTTGCTCCGGATGACGAAATGCCGGTTGTGCCATCCGTAACCGATATCTGGGTTGCTGCGAATTGGTACGAGCGCGAAGCTTTTGATGTAATGGGCATCCTGTTCGACGGTCATAACGACTTGCGCCGAATCCTGACCGACTATGGCTTCATCGGCCATCCGTTCCGCAAGGATTTCCCGGTGTCTGGCTACGTCGAGATGCGTTATGACCCCGAGCAGAAGCGCGTGATTTACCAACCCGTGACGATCGAGCCGCGCGAGATCGTTCCGCGCGTGATTCGCGAAGAAAAATACGGGATGAAATAATGGCTGAAATCAAGAACTACACTCTGAACTTCGGGCCGCAGCATCCGGCTGCGCACGGCGTGCTGCGCCTTGTGCTTGAGCTGGACGGCGAAGTCATTCAGCGTGCCGATCCGCATATCGGCTTGTTGCATCGTGCGACCGAAAAGCTGGCCGAGCAGAAGACCTTCCTGCAGTCGGTGCCCTACATGGACCGTCTGGACTACGTGTCGATGATGTGCAACGAGCATGCGTATGTCATGGCGATCGAAAAGCTGCTCGGCATTGAAGTGCCCCTGCGCGCGCAGTACATCCGCGTCATGTTCGACGAAATCACTCGTATCCTGAACCACTTGCTGTGGATCGGTGCGCATGGTCTCGACGTTGGCGCGATGGCGGTATTCCTGTATGCCTTCCGCGAACGTGAAGACTTGATGGACTGCTACGAGGCCGTCTCAGGTGCACGTATGCATGCGGCCTATTATCGTCCTGGCGGCGTCTATCGTGACCTTCCCGACAGCATGCCGCAGTACAAGGCTTCGGCGATCCGCAATGAGAAGGCAATCAGGCAGCTCAACGAGAACCGCCAAGGTTCGCTGCTTGACTTCATCGAGGGCTTTACCAATCGCTTTCCAGGTTATGTCGACGAATACGAAACGCTGCTGACCGATAATCGTATTTGGAAGCAGCGCCTGGTGGGTATCGGCGTTGTTTCTCCGGAGCGCGCCAAACAGATGGGCTTCACCGGCCCAATGCTGCGCGGATCGGGCGTCGCATGGGATCTGCGCAAGAAGCAGCCGTATGAAGTGTATGACCTGCTCGATTTCGATATTCCGATCGGCGTGAATGGTGACTGCTACGACCGCTATCTGGTGCGCGTCGAAGAAATGCGCCAGTCCAATCGCATCATCAAGCAATGTATCGAATGGCTGCGTAACAATCCCGGGCCCGTGATGACGGACAACCACAAGGTTGCCCCACCGTCGCGAGTGAACATGAAATCGAACATGGAAGAGTTGATTCACCACTTCAAGCTGTTCTCCGAAGGTTTCCATGTGCCGGAAGGCGAAGCCTACGTGGGCATCGAGCATCCGAAGGGTGAATTTGGTATCTATCTGGTTTCCGACGGCGCCAACAAGCCGTACCGCTTGAAGATTCGCGCGCCGGGATTCGCACACCTGCAAGGCTTGGATGAGATGGCCAAGGGCCACATGATCGCCGACGCTGTGACGATCATCGGTACCCAGGACATCGTGTTTGGTGAAATTGACCGATAACCGCGCGGCATGCCGCGCACGAATGGCTCACCTATGTTGTTAAGTCAAGAAGCGTACAAGAAAATCGATCGCGAACTCGCGAAATTCCCTGCTGATCAGAGGCAGTCTGCCGTAATGGCGGCACTTGCCATCGCGCAGGACGAAAAAGGATGGCTATCGCCTGAGGTGATGCAAGACGTCGCTGATTACATCGGGATGGCGCCGGTTGCCGTACAAGAAGTCGCGACCTTCTACAACATGTATAACACCAAGCCGGTAGGCAAGCACAAGATTTCCGTGTGCACCAACCTGCCGTGCGCTCTCTCCGGCGGCGAACGCGCTGCCCACTACCTGAAAGACAAGCTTGGCGTCGACTACAAGGAAACTACAGCTGACGGACAGTTCACGCTGATCGAAGGCGAATGCATGGGCGCTTGTGGCGACGCACCGGTTATGCTGGTCAACAACAAGCGTATGTGCAGTCATATGTCGAACGAAAAGATCGATGCGCTGGTGGAGGAATTGAAGAAATGACCTGTCTGCACGATCGACATATCAATCCTTTGATCCTTGCCGGCCTGGATGGCAAGAACTGGCACCTCGCCGATTACGTGAAGCGGGGCGGTTACGAGGCACTGAAGCGTATCCTTACCGAAAAGATCACACCGGAACAGGTCATCGCCGAGCTGAAGGCTTCTTCGCTGCGCGGTCGCGGCGGCGCAGGCTTCCCGACCGGCTTGAAGTGGAGCTTCATGCCCCGTCAATTCCCTGGCCAGAAATACCTGGTCTGCAACACTGACGAAGGGGAGCCGGGCACATTCAAGGATCGCGACATCATTCGCTACAACCCGCATGCCTTGATTGAGGGCATGGCAATCGGTGCGTATGCGATGGGCATTACTGCCGGCTACAACTACATTCACGGTGAAGTCTGGGCGGAGTACGAACGCTTCGAACAGGCTTTGGAAGAAGCGCGTGCGGCAGGCTTCCTCGGCAATAACATCATGGGCTCGGAATTCAGCTTCCAGTTGCATGCGTTCCACGGCTACGGTGCCTACATCTGTGGTGAAGAAACCGCGTTGCTCGAATCGCTCGAAGGCAAAAAGGGCCAGCCGCGCTTCAAGCCGCCATTCCCGGCCAGTTTCGGTCTGTACGGCAAGCCGACCACGATCAACAACACCGAAACGTTTGCAGCCGTTCCGTTCATCATGCGCATGGGCGGCGAAGCGTATGCTGCGCTCGGCAAGCCGAACAACGGCGGTAC
>DASVLM010000566.1:0-7795 GCA_036384875.1 Noviherbaspirillum sp. | reverse complement strand
TGCTGCGCAAGCGCCCGGAAATGGTCGCCGACGGCTACAAGGTCGGTGATTCCATCCCCGGCCGCGTACTGCACGCCAAGTACTCGCGCTACATGCAGCGCATCGCCAGCGTGGCGCCGAACCTGGTCGCCGAGCTGGCCGAGACCGGCGCGCGCTTCACCCACCACAGCTCGATCGCGCCGACCGGCACGATCTCGCTGTCGCTGGCCAACAACGCCAGCAACGGCATCGAGCCGAGCTTTGCGCACAGCTACTCGCGCAACGTGATCCGCGAAGGCAAGAAGTCGAAGGAAAAGGTCGAGGTGCTCAGCTTCGAGCTGCTTGCCTACCGCGCGCTGATCAACGCCGATGCCAAGGTGTTCACCGACGAGGCGGACAACAAGCTACCCGACTACTTCGTCTCCGCCGACGACATCAGCCCGAAAGAGCACGTCGACATCCAGGCTGCCTCGCAGAAGTGGATCGACTCGTCGATCTCCAAGACAGCGAACGTGCCCACCGATTACCCCTACGAAGACTTCAAGGACATCTATTTCTACGCCTACAAACAGGGCCTGAAAGGATGCACCACGTTCCGCTTCAACCCCGCCGCATTCCAGGGCGTACTGGTCAAGGACGCCGACCTTGAAAATACCCTCTACCGCTTCGAGCTCGAAGACGGTAGCGTTGTCGAACTGAAAGGCAATGAGCAGGTGGAATACGACGGCGAAATGCACTCCGCCGCCAACCTCTTCGATGCCTTGAAGGAAGGCTACTACGGCAAGTTCTGAACCGTCGCACGCTCCCGGCGTGCGACAACTCAAGCGGTCCACCGGAGGGGAACACCAGCATGTCCATCGATAACGAAACCGAAGCGAGCAACACCACCACCACGCCGGCCGCCGCCGAGGCGCCTGCCGTAGTCCTGCCGGTCTTGCTGGAAGTGCCGCCGGCGCCGCCGGTTGCCGCACCCGCGCCGGCAAGGAAGAAGCCGGCAGCGAAGAAGGCCGCCCCGAAGAAGGCCGCGGCCAAGAAGGCTGCGCCGAAGAAGGCTGCCGCCAAGAAGGCCGCGCCGAAGAAGGCTGCTGCAAAGAAGAAGGCAGCGCCCAAGAAGGCCGCTGCAAAGAAGAAGGCAGCACCCAAGAAGGCCGCGGCGAAAAAGGCTGCGCCGAAGAAGGCCGCCGCCAGGAAAGCCGTGAAGAAGGCGGCCAGGAAGGTGGCGAAGAAAGTGGCGGTGAAGAAGACCGCCGCGAAGAAGGCCGTCAAGAAGGCGGCAAAGAAAGTCGTCAAGAAGGCCGGCGCCGCGAAGAAGGCGGTGAAGAAGGTCGCGAAGAAAGTCGCCAAGGTGGTGAAGAAGAAAGCCGCCGGGGCCGCAAAGAAGGTCAGCAGCAAAAAGACGGCCAGCAAGAAGGCCGCACCGAAAAAGGCGGCAGCGAAGAAGTCCGCCAGCAAGAAGGCCGTCGCCAAGACGGCCAAGAGGTCCACTGCCAGCAAGAAGGCGAGCGTCAAGTCGGCAGCGCGCAAGCCTGCCGCCAGGAAGGCCGCCGCAAAACGGAAGTAAGCGACACCGCATGCGGCCCGGCCACGCGCCGGGCCGCATGCCTTTCGCAGCACGCCGCGTCCATACCGGCACCAACACTCGATAAAGAAGCGAACACCATGGCGATCAAGATCGACAAGAAGATCACGGGCTACAACGTGGTCAAACCCGAAGACAAGGTTGCCGCCACCCCGGTCACCGCCGCCGTGCCGAAAGAGGCGCCGACGGCCGAAGTGATCCAGATGCACGAAAGCGTCGAGCGGCCGGAAACCCTGGTCGGCTCCACCTTCAAGATCAAGTCGCCGCTGTTCGAGCACGCGCTGTACGTCACCATCAACGACATCGTGCTCAACGCCGGCACCAGGCACGAGCTGCGCCGCCCCTTCGAGATCTTCATCAACTCGAAGAACATGGACCACTTCCAGTGGATCGTGGCGCTCACCCGCATCCTGTCCGCCGTGTTCCGCAAGGGCGGCGACGTCACCTTCATCGTGGAAGAGCTGAAGGCCGTGTTCGACCCCCGCGGCGGCTACTTCAAGGCCGGCGGCGTCTACATGCCCAGCATCGTCGCCGAGATCGGCGGCGTGATCGAACAGCACATGAAGAACATCGGGTTGATCCACGATCCGGAGATGGACGACGCCACGCGCCGGCTGATCGCCGAGAAGCGGGCTGCCTACGAGCAGGCCGGTGCAAAAAAAAACTCTGACGTGAGCGGTACATCAGCTGCCTCGGGCACCGACGCCGCCGCGTCCGAGACGCTCACCTTTCCGCCTGGCTCGATGATGTGCGACAAGTGCAACACCAGGGCGCTGGTGCTGATGGACAACTGCCAGACTTGTCTGAATTGCGGGTATTCGAAGTGCGGGTGACGGAAGGCAGGTCCTGCGCGCGATGATCGTATTTCCGGCCTCGGGAGAGGTCGATAGTGCAAAAGGATCGTTGTTTCGAGTATGCATTTGTTTTGTCATGCTGCACGTAACATCCTGGTCGAAATAGGAAAATTGCTGGACTACTGTGGCCTCTGGAGAGCTGGCGGCGGCGTTAACACAATGGGCTTGTCCTACGCGTAAGATTTGAGCATGGGTGCTCGGCGCAAGGAGAGTTCTATGTCTTCGAAGTTGACAAGCAAGATCGCAGATAGCAGGGAGCGCTCGATGTTCTCGGGCTTCAAGATGGCAAGCAACGGGGCAATGGTTGTTGAGCGCAGCAAGCTCCATGCCTCGGAGGGTTACAGGCGACAGGTGCAAGCACTAGCCGTGCTCAAACAGCATCGGATGGAGAAGGCAAAGTAAGCGCGACGATTGGGCCCGCAAGGGCCCAAGTCCGTTTCAGGGGGCAAAGGGATGGGCTCAGCGGTCTTTGCATTGGTTTTTCTTTCGAGCGGATATCTGCTCTTGCGCCGTTGGTCGATCACCCGACCCCACGCGCTAAGTTGGGACGGCCACGCGCTCTACTTCAGTGTGGTTGTGGCTTCCATCATTCTCGCGGTCGAGGCTGATATCCTCCGAGAAATTGTCGAACGGTCTGGAATGGTCGGGGTACAAATTAATGCAAAAATTTCCGGGGTGCTTTCTGCGTTCGCCACAGAAAATAAACTGAGCGTTCTTGGGATAACGGCCGTCTGGTCCGTTCCGATCGCGGTTGCTAGTTTCATTCTACTGAATGCCCCTATCCGATTTTCCGCGTTCCTTCGCGTTCAGCTCTACCTGAGGTTGAGTTGCCTCGGTGAGCTCGAAGAGTTTCTCCTGATCACCAGCGCTCGAAATTTGCCGGTGATGCTGACGCTGGCATCAAAAAAGGTTTATGTGGGATTTTCGCTTGAAGCTAATGCTTCGCGAGGAAAAAGGGATTGGGTTAGGATTGAGCCACTGATTTCTGGCTATAGGAATAATGATCAGGAGTTCGTATATACGACTGACTACAGTTGGTTACACGCGGGTGATTCGCAGCAGGGCTTAAGGCGGGAAGACTTCGACATCATCGTTCCTGCCTCTGAGATTGTTTCAGCTCATGCATTCGACCTTAACATCTATGCTCAGCAGTTCCAGAATGGTGGAGTATCTCCCCCGGCTGTAGCGACTGCTTCCGTCGAAGCGGGCGTTGAGAATGGTGCAAGCGCTGTGCGTGTGGAGCGCGCCGCAGGCCAGCCGACGACTAAATGTGAAAAACTTTACTGGAGCTTCTGTGGTGCGTTGGCGGGATTGGCCCCGATCGCGTATTTTTCGTGGTGGTTTGTTTCAGTTTCTTGGGTGTTGATGACGGTACTTCTGGCTTATGCCAGCGTTATTGATAGCGAAGGGACATATTGAAACAGGGGTCACCATTTCGCCGTCCGGGTCAACAGGCACGCAAAAAGCCGTCTCCGATCTGCGTCGGAGATCATGATGTCCCGTCTTGCCGCTGACCACCCGCCGTTATGTTTCATGCGGCGTCAAGATCGCGCCAGTCTCGGCAACTGCTCCTGCGTTGCTCTACCTCGGGTATCCATACCCTCGACCGTTCTGGTTAGGGCCGCGTCAGCGGCCCTTGCTGCTTGCCAAACACTCATCGGTCACCGCGGATCGCGTCCAGGTGCGTGTAATGACCCAGTGAATTCCTGCTCAGGTGTTACCTTTCCGAGGAGACACAGATGAGCGCAGTAATGGACGAAGAGATCAAGCGTTGGACGGCGCGACGGAAGTCGGCGCTGGTGCTGGAAATCATCCAGGGCAAGACGACGGTGGCCGAAGCCAGCCGGCAGTTCGACCTGACGCCGTCGGAGATCGAGAGCTGGGTCGAGGACAGCAAGCGGGGGATGGAGAACGCCCTGCGGGCGAAGCCCGAGGACGTCCGGGAGCAATACGAGCGCCAGCTTAAGGACCTGCAGGAGGCGTACGGCGAGGCCATGCTGGAGTTGCGCGCCCGAAAAAAATTGCAGTCCCTGTTGGGCAAGGACGAGACCTGATGGTCTCGATCCAGCAGGGGCTGCGGGACGATGGCTTCGAGGTCTCGATGGTGAAGCTGTGCCGCTGGTTCGGCGTGGCGCGGCGGACCGTGTACTACCAGCCGACCAAGGCGCCGCCGAAAGTCCGGTCGGAGCTGGCGGAGCCGATCAAGGCGCTGATCGAGGAGGAACCGTCGTTCGGCTACCGGACGGTGGCGGGTCTGTTGGGCATGAACAAGAACACCGTGCAGCGCATCTTCCAGCTGAAAGGCTGGCAGGTACGCAAGAGATCCGTCGGCTGCCGCCCCCGAATCCAGGCACTGCCTTCGGTGGCGCAGGTGCCGGACGAACGCTGGGCGACCGATCTGTGCCGGATCTGGGGCGGACGCGACGGCTGACTGACCCTGGCGCTGGTGATCGACTGCTATACCCGGCAGCTGCTGGGCTGGCAGCTCTCGCGCAGCGGCAAGGCCAGCACCGCTGCCGCGGCACTGGAGCAGGCCTTGATCGCCCGGTTCGGGACTCTGGGCCAGGTGCAGACGCCGTTTCTGCTGCGCTCCGACAATGGCCTGGTGTTCACCAGCCGCGATTACACCCGGCTGGTGCGCAGCTACGGGCTGCGGCAGGAGTTCATCACGCCGCACTGCCCGCAGCAGAACGGGATGGTCGAGCGGGTCATCCGCACCTTGAAGGAGCAGTGTGCGCATCGCCATCGGTTCGAAAGCCAGCAGCACGCCAGCCGCGTGATCGGCGACTGGATCCAGTTCTACAACCATCGGCGTCCGCATCAGGCGCTGGGCATGAAGACACCCGCTGAGGCTTATGCTTTAGCGGCCTGACCTGAGCAGAAACCGCTAGGTCATTACAACGATGCGCTGCCGAAGATCCACGTTGTGTTGTGACACGATTCTTGAATCGTGCGTACCTCAGGTTTTTCGCGACCCGGCCGATAACGAGACGACGGCCTGCGCCGTGCGGACATGGAAGGTCTGATTCGACTTTCTCGGGGGCGTGTTGTCCGGACTATTTCGTGGTTTGCCTGGTGTGCTGGTGTTGCTGTTGGCGACGGCGCTGTGCGCGCATGCCGAACCGGCGGCGCAGGCATCGGTGCGCGACACGGTGGCGTTCGACCAGCTCATCCGGCGACTGGACAACGGTGAGGTGGCTCTCAACAGCCGGGCGTCCGTCGACGACACCCTCGATCGCCTGCGTGTCCTGCTGCCGTCCAACGATGCCTATCGGCGACGGCGCTACGAATACATGTACTGCTTCCTGGCGTTCGACAACGACGCCAACGGCGGCTACGCCTACGCAGGTCGCGGCATCGAGCAGGCCCGCCAGGCGGGCGACCTGGAGGCGGAGGCCAACTTCCAGATTTGCCGCGGTCTCTACCAGGGCCGGGTCACCACGGAACGCGACGCGCTGCCGGCTTACGAGGAGGGCATCCGGATTGCGCGGCGCCTGGAGAACGGTCGCCTGATCGCCGACGGACTGACCTGGCGCGGCAGCGCCCAGTCGTTGCTGGGCGAGCAGGCGAAGGCGCTGTTCGATTTCCTGGAGGCGCAGCGCCTCTATGAAACCGTGGGCAATACGACGGCCGCACAATCCAACCTCATCAGCATCGCCACCATCTATCGACGACTTGGCGAATACGACAAGGCCGGCGACTACCTGCGCCAGTCGATGGCGTCGGCGCAGCGCAAGCAGGACAAGCAGGAACAGATGGTGGTCAACCTGCAGCTGGGGTTTCTGGCGACCGAACGGGGCGATGCCGCGGCTGCCGTTGCACCCCTGCAACAGGCTCTGGCGTTGGCGCGTGAAACCGGTTCGCGGCAAAGCGTGGGCTCCGCCCTGCTGGCATTGGCGGAGAGCAGCAATGTCCGGCAGCAGTATGCCGAGGCGCTGCAGCATCTGGAGCACGCCGCCAGGGAATTTCAGGCCGTCTCGGACAAGTCCAACATCGGCATGCTGGCCCTGCAGTCGGCCGAGGCCCACGCGGGTCTGGGCCAGCACGAGCTGGCCGCGCGCGAGTTCGACATTGCCGAGGCGAACGTCAGGCACAGCAACAACATGCGTTACCTGGCCGAACTGTACGAGGAGCGTTCGAAGAACCAGGAGGCATTGGGCAAGCCATCGGCGGCGCTGGCCGATCTCAAGCTCAAGATGAAGGCCGATGCCGCACTGGCGCGCATGGCCAAGACCCAGATCACCACGCTGATGAGCTACCAGTTCGATACCGAACGGCGGGAGCTGGAGAACCGCAAGCTTGCCGCCGACAAGGCGCTCAAGGAGCAGCAACTGGCCGCGCTGGAGCGCGTTCGCAGCTGGCAGCGCCTGGCCATCCTGCTCGCCGGCGTGCTGCTGGTGCTGATGCTCTGGCTGGCGTGGCGGCAATGGCGCCAGAGCCGCCGCCTGCACCGGCTGGCGCTCACCGACCCGCTGACCGGCATCTCCAACCGCCGTCATATCGAGCACATGCTGCACATGGCCGTCGACGAGGCTCGCCGTGCCCATCGCGCGCTGACCGTGATCATGCTCGACATCGACCACTTCAAGCGCGTCAACGACCGGCATGGTCATCCGGTCGGCGACCAGGTGCTGGAGCAGATCGTCCGGGCTTGCCACGGGGCGCTGCGCCAGTTCGATCGACTCGGTCGCATGGGCGGCGAAGAGTTCCTGGTCGTGCTGCCCGATACCGATCTCGAGGGTGGCCTGCAGGTGGCCGAGCGCCTGCGCGCCAACGTGGCTGCCGCGCGGCCGACGGTCGCCGACGTCGAACTGCAGCTCTCGATCAGCCTCGGCGTCGCCCAGCTGAGGCACGCCGATACGGGAGCCGCTTCCCTCGTGCGGCGCGCGGATGCGGCGCTGTACCACGCCAAGGACAACGGCAGGAACCGGGTCGAGGCCGCTCCGTAACGATCGCAATGGCCGCGATGCGCGATCGCAGTCGTCCTGGCCGACTGCGCGTGAACCCGATCACCTTTTTCGCGCCGCCACCAGCCGCTTGTCGGGCAATTGCTACCGCTTGTCGGCTGGAGGCTGGCCGGGCCGGGGCCGATAGGTACAGTGGCTGCAGGGGTATCAGGGAGAATTCCATGCAAGTCTTGTCGCGTCAGCGAGACGTCTCGTTGATCGGAGCGCGTGAGCCGAGAAATGTCGGCGGTCGCTCGCCGGAGTGCGGGCCAGTACGGGGCGCGGTGCGGCGGCGCGAGCGCGGCTTCACCCTGGTCGAGCTGCTGATCACCATGGCCGTGGCCCTGGTGCTGATCATGATCGCGGTACCGAGCTTCAAGAATCTCACGCTTTCCAACAAGCTCAACACCACGGCCAACGACATCATCAACGCGATC
>DASVLM010000565.1:0-13181 GCA_036384875.1 Noviherbaspirillum sp. | reverse complement strand
TCCATCGACGACTTCGGTACCGGCTATTCCTCGCTTGCCTATCTTAAACGCCTGCCGGTGCAGGAACTGAAAATCGACAAGTCATTCGTCCTGAAAATGGAGCGCGATGCCGATGATGCCAAGATCGTGCGCTCGACGATCGATCTCGGCCACAACATGGGGCTGAAGGTCGTTGCTGAAGGTCTGGAAAACCCCGCTGTCTGGGAGCTGCTGGCTCGCATGGGCTGCGACCAAGGCCAAGGATACTTCATCAGCCGGCCGATGCCGGCTGAGCAACTGGCCGCATGGCTCGGGCAATGGACACCGCCGACCTTCGAGGCAACAGATACTCCAGAGACAGTTTCGTGAAACCAGCCGTGCCAGCCAAGACACCGCGCCGCAGGCGAAGCACCGATCCATCCACTGAGCAAACCGAAGGCTTGCCGGCGCTGATCTACCGGTTCCTGCAACGACAGGACGGCAGCGTATTCTTTCCGTTTCTCAGCGAGGGCTGCCATGCCCTGCTGGGCGTGAGCGCTGAACGCCTGCAAGCCGATTCCTCACTCTTTCTCGAACTGATCGTGCCGGAAGACCGCCAGTCTTACCTGGACTCCATGGCTGCCTCTGCTGCAGATATGAAGGCATGGAACTGGGAAGGCCGGATCCGGATCGAAACGTGGAAGGACATCAAGTGGATCAACCTCCGCTCCACGCCACGCGCCCTGCCCGGCGAAGGCGTGCAGTGGGAAGGCGTCATGACCAACATCACGCAGAGCAAGCTCGAAGAATCCGAGCTGAAGATTTCGCATGCCCAGCTGGCTGAATTATCGGCCCATGTCGAGACAGTCAAGGAAAACGAACGCATGCGCATTGCGCGTGAAATCCACGACGACCTCGGCGGTAACCTCACCGCCATCAAGATGGCGCTTGCACTGCTTAAGAAGCGCCTGCCGGCGGGCGACAACACACTGATCGAGAAGGCCGACTATGTCGATGCGCTGGTCGACCGCAGCATAGAAGCAGTACACCGCATCACTGTCGACCTGCGGCCGAGCGTACTCGACTTCGGCATCGTGGCGGCGATCGACTGGCAGGCGAAGGAGTTCGAAAAGCAGTTCGGCATCTCCTGCAAGTTCTCTTCCAACAAAAAGGAAGTGGCGCTGCATCCCGACCAGGCCACCGCACTGTTCCGCATCTTCCAGGAAGCCCTGACCAACATCGGCAAGCATGCACAAGCCGACCGCGTCGTCGTCCGGCTTGCCTGCACCAACCGCAGCATGCGGCTGGACGTGACGGACAATGGCCGTGGTATCGGGAACGAGGACCGGCGCAAGCCAAAATCCTTTGGCATCCGCGGCATGACGGAGCGCGCACTCGCGCTCGGCGGCCAGCTTTCCATCGGCAATGCCGTTGGCGGCGGCACCGAAGTGTCGGTTCGCATTCCGCTCGCCGCATGAGATACTGAGTTCCATGACCGGCAACGACATCATCAAGGTGCTGATCGCCGACGACCACGCCATCGTGCGCGAAGGCCTGCGCCAGATATTGGCCGACACTCGCGACATCGTGGTCGCCGGCGACGCAGAAAACGGAAGCGAAGCTATCCGCCTGGCGCGCTGCAACGAATGCGATGTGCTCCTGCTCGACATCTCCATGCCAGACCGCAGCGGCATCGACGTGCTCAAGCAGATCAAAAAGGAAAGCCCGAAGCTGGCGGTTCTCATGCTGTCCATGCATCGCGAAGACCAGTACGCGATCCGCTCGCTGAAAGCCGGCGCCGCCGGTTACCTCAACAAGCAGAGCGCGCCTGCCGAACTTGTCGATGCAATTCGCCAGGTCGCAAACGGAAAGAAGTACGTCAGCCCCGCTCTCGCCCAGGAGCTTGCCAACCAGGTTGGCGACGAACACCGCGATGTTCCCCCGCACGAAATCCTGTCCGACCGCGAATACCAGACGATGATCATGATCGCCTCCGGCAAGACCGTCAGCGAAATTGCCGCGGAGCTTGCGCTGTCGGTAAAGACCATCAGCATGTATCGTTCGCGTTTGTTGCAAAAAATGAAAATGCGGCATAACGCCGAACTGACGCATTACGCGATCAGGAACAATCTGGTGGAATAGCCGGCAATGCCCTTCGTCAGGGGCGTCTGCCAATCTTTCCCGGGCCATCTGCGCCTGCATGCGAGTGCTTCAGCGTTGCGGCGCAGCTTTTCTTTCCTTTGACAAAGCACTAAAGTAGCGAAACTTTCAACCGTTGATCCGATAGTTGGCGGCAGCACCGTCCGAATAAGATCGTCCGGTATTCGGAAGCATCATGTAGCATCCAGCGAGCCCGCCATGCAAGACAAGAAGAAGACTGAACAATCTCCCGCCGATATCGCTCGCGAGGCCTTCAAGCGCCTTGCTACCCGCCGCATCGCCCCCACGCCGGACGCCTACAAGGAAATTTACGAGGAAATCGCCGGCAACGCCGACCAACCCTCTCCCGAAAAAGTGTTGTCTCGCTTTGCCTCGGACCTCGCCGGCATCTCCGACGACATGGCCAGGCTCGCGGCCGATTGCACGCGCGCGCTTGAGGCCAAGGACTGGAAACTTTACAGCGAGCGGCTCGATGAACTGGTCACGAGGCACCTGAAGCAGGCCGGCAAGAACATCGCTGCGGAAAAGTCCGCAGGCACCGACACCACGCCATCAGCCAGGCAGGGCATACCACTTGTCGACACGCCGCAGCCTGCCCCGCTGAAAAGCGCCGGAACACCCTTGGTCGATCCGGTAGCGCCGCCCGTCCTGAAGAGCAGCGGCATCTCGCTGGTGGATGCAGCCGAGCCGCCGCCATTGAAAAGTGCCGGCATGCGGCTGGTGGAAGATTCCGGCCTTGTTGCAACAGTGCCGGCGGCAGCTTCTGCGCAAGCGGCGGAGCCTCTGCCCTCGCGCACGTCCAAGCCAGCGGCGGAGCGACTGGAAACCGAAAGCGTGCAGGCTCGCATGCTGCGCGACCTGCTGGTCAGGACGTTGACGCTGGCCGTCGCCTCTCTATTGCACAATGCACCCGATCTGGCCCGCGAATCCGAGGAAATCGCGGCATCGGCGCGGGAGGCAAACACCGAACCCGCTCTGAACGACGTCAGCAGCCGTCTCAAGCAGTTCTGCTTTCGCCTCGAACTGAAGGCAGCGGACATGGCAGAGGAACACGAGCTGCTGCTGCGCCTGTTCAGGCTGCTGCTCGAAAACATCAGTGAATTGCTCGACGACGACTCCTGGCTCAGCGGGCAGATCGCCAGCGTGCAGGAATTGATCTCCGGCCCGCTCAGCCACGCGGCTCTGCTCGACGCCACACGCAGCCTGAAGGAAGTCATTTACAAGCAGGGCCTGCTCAAGCACAGCCTGTCGGAAGCCAAGGTCAGCATGAAAAACATGATGATCACCTTCATCGACCGGCTCGGCGCCGTCGCCGCGAGCACAGGCAGCTATCACGAGAAGATCAGCGGCTACGCGGACAAGATCAGCAAGGCCCAGGGCATCCCCGAGCTGAACCGGATACTTGAAAACGTCATGCACGACACCAAGCTCGCCCAGACCGAGGCCTTGCGCTCGCGCGATGAAATGATCGCCGCCCGCCAGGACGTGCAAGCAGCGGAAAACCGTATCCAGGAACTGGAAAAACAACTGGAAGAAATGAGCGAACTGGTACGCGAAGACCAGCTCACCGGCAGCTTGAACCGGCGCGGCCTGGATGATGTGTTCGAGCGCGAGTTCGCTCGCTCGGAACGCCGCAACTCTCCGCTCTGCATCGCCCTGCTCGACCTTGACGATTTCAAACGCCTCAATGACACCTACGGCCACACCGCCGGCGACGAAGCATTGATACACCTGGTGCGCGTAGTGAAAGATACCTTGCGCACGATGGACGTCATCGGCCGTTTCGGTGGCGAGGAATTCCTGATCGTCCTGCCGGACACACCGATGGAAGAAGCAGCGCAGACCGTCACGCGCGTGCAGCGCGAACTGACCAAGCGCATCTTCATGCACAACAACGAGAAGCTCCTCATCACTTTCAGCGCGGGTGTGGCGCTGCGCAAACCAGGCGAGGAACCAACCGCACTCATCCAGCGGGCCGATGCCGCACTTTACAAGGCCAAGCGCGCCGGCAAGAACCGGGTCGTGCCTGCCGAATAAGGCTGAAGCCTGGCGGTGCAGCGACCGCTCAGACGAAGGCTTGTCATCTCCGCCCGAAACGGTGTAGCTGATAGAGACGCGAGAAAATCACAAGCACTTGGCAAACAAGCATTGGGCATTTTCTGGCGGCGGTGCACACACGAAACCGCGCAGCGCGAGGGTAACGGCAAGATTTCGCCGGACTTTAATCCTCGCGCCTTATTTTTTTAAAGCTGCGGACAATTCCGGATGCCGCCGTCAGGCCGGGGGCAACCCGCCAGCGATTGCATTACTGTCGCCACGGCTCCCGCCGAGTCATTCTCAAGCTCGGCAAACCGTTGGCTGGCGCGGGGTTGCAGCCGATTCCCCCGCTCCACCGAACAAATTCGACTACCCATCAACAGTCACGCCTGCCTATGCGGTGGCGGCGAACACCCGCCGGAAAGTACATTCTCCGCGCACAAAAAAAATTTCGAAGTTTCCTGTCATTAAGGTTTTTCCTGCGTCGTCCGAAAAAACACTTGCCTGGCGCGGCATCGGAGGCGACTGAAAAAAGATTGGTTTCCACCACTAAACTTTTTTCAAACCCTTCCGATAACCCTTACAAGACCGGCTTGAAGATGTGCTCCAAGACTTCTCAAGCCGACAATTTTGAAAGTGCCTCTGCCGGACCCTACGGACCAGAAACAGGAGAAACAACATGGCTGCTTTTATCAATACCAATATTGCGTCGTTGAATGCCCAGCGCAACCTGACGACGTCGCAAAGCTCGTTGCAAACCTCGTTGCAGCGCCTGTCCTCCGGCTTGCGCATCAACAGCGCCAAGGATGACGCCGCCGGCTTGGCAATTGCATCCCGCTTCACCACCCAGATCAAAGGCCTCGACCAGGCTGTACGCAACGCCAACGACGGTATCTCGCTCGCGCAGACCGGTGAAGGCGCACTCGGCGCAATTTCGGACAACCTGCAGCGTATCCGCGAACTGTCCGTGCAGGCATCCAATGCCACCAACTCCGCTTCGGACCGCGCCGCGATCCAACTGGAAGTGAAGCAGCGCCTCGATGAAATCGACCGTACCGCATCGCAAACCTCCTTCAACGGCCAGAAGATCCTCGACGGCTCCTTCGGCAATGCGAACTTCCAGATCGGTGCAAACGCTGGCGAATCGATCAGCGTGGGCTTGACTTCGAACATGCGTACGTCCGTGGTTGGCTCTACCGCAACGGCAACTTCGGGCAACCTCGGTGCCGCCGCTGCTGTGGATGGCCATGTCGCGACGAATGCTATCACCAACTTTAACTTCAGCGCTGCCGGTTCCGCTGATACCGCTGGCCATATTGGCATCACTACCAGCACCTTCGACTTCCGCGGCGCCAGCGCCCAAGTCGATGGCACCTCTTCCGCTCAGACAGTAAGCCGCGTGGATTTCAGTGTCGCTGCCCAAGCGCAGGTCGATGCGAGTACGACCGCCGGCGGTGGTGCTGCTGCAACATTCGATTATTCCGGTGCAGGCCTGGCCCAGTTCAACGTCAATATTGCAGGCAGCACGACGACCACCGTCGGTATTACGCTTGATCAGAACTATGCCAACACGGCTGCCGTGGCTTCCGCGATCCAGACCCAGATTCGCGCAACTGCCGGCAATGAAAACGTGACGGTTGGCTTCTCTGGCGGCAACTTCACATTCACAAATACTGGCAAGTACGGCGCAGGCAATGCAATCACCTTGTCCGGTCAGGATACGAATGCGGCAGATTTCAGCGCCGGCGTTACCGCCAGCAACGGTTCGGCTGCCGTGCAAACCACGAACGCCACGATGGACATCGACGGCACGTCGATCACGCTGAATGGCAACGACAGCAGCCTGGCTGGTGTCGCGGCTGAGCTGACCACGAAGATGCAGGCTTCTGCACTCGGCGCCAACTACAGTGCATCCGTCAGCGCCGGCAAGATCGTGATTACGCATGCCACCAGCACCACAGCCGTCGCAATCACGAACGCGGATGCCAGCGCAATTGCAGCAGGCTTCGCGAACACCACTGGTGTGGCTGGCACAGCTTCCCATGCAAATACGAGCGCCTCGCTTACGATCGACGGCAAGGCAGTCACCCTGAATCAGGACTACCAGAATGCCGCTGGTTTGGCTACCGCCATCGGAACCCAACTTGGCGCGAATTACAGTGTCACGAACAGCGGCTCCGATATTACGATTGCACGCACCCAGGTAGGCTCCAATTCGACAGCAATCGATATCACCGGCGCTGATGCGAATGCCCAAGCCGCGTTCACCGACGACTCGACCTCGGCAGCCCTCACCGCTGGCACGAATGCCGGTATCGCTGGTGCAAATGGCACGGCAGCCGGTGCGGCAACGTTCTACGTCGATGGCAATGCAGTTACGTTGAACACCAACACGACCAATATTGCGGGCCTCGTCACCGAACTGAACACCAACAAGTTCACCGGCGCGCTCGCAGGCTATCAGGCAGCAGCTGGCGATGGCACTAACGGCGGTGCGGTCGGTACAGTGGTGATCAGCAAGACCAACTCGCTGGCTGCAGTCAACATCACTGGTGCAGATGCAAACGCAACCAACGCCGGTATCGCCTTCGCTTCCGGCACTACGGGCACCGCAGCAGGCACCATCACTTTCGGCGCCAACTCATTCAGCGTGAACGGTATCGATCTGTCTGGCAGCTATACGACCCGCCAGTCGCTCGCTGATGCCATCAACAGCAAGGTGACCGGGGTATATGCGACCGACACCGGCAGCGCGCTGCAAATTAGTTCGGCATCCAGCATCACTCTGGCTGGTGCCAGCGCGACTGGTGCCACGGGCTTCAATGCGAGCTCGGTTGCAGCAAGCACCGGCAGCCTCAGCCAGGCTGACGTATCGACAGTAGCAGGCGCTCTGGACGCGATCCAGCGTGTCGATAGCGCACTGTCCTCCGTCAACACGCTGCGCAGCACCTTCGGTGCAATCCAGAACCGCTTCGAATCGGTGATCTCCAGCCTGTCGGCAACCAGCGAGAACCTCTCTGCTGCACGTAGCCGGATCCAGGATGCGGACTTCGCGGCTGAAACCGCGAACCTGACCCGCGGCCAGATCCTGCAACAGGCCGGTACCGCGATGCTGGCGCAAGCCAACTCGCTGCCGAACGGCGTTCTGTCCCTGCTCCGCGGCTAATCCGCGCAAGCTAAGATGGCGTAGTTATGCCCGGCCGGAGGAATTCGGCCGGGCTTTTTCCCTTAGGGAGGTGTCTCATGGATAACGGATCGATTAGCAATGTTGCCCATACAACGGCCGTACCAAAGGCGGCGGCAAGTCTGCCGGTGAGCGCATCGGCACAGTCTGCAGCACCGGCTGCATCCGCCGCTCCAGTAGAAACTGCGAAGGCTGTCACCAAGCCCGCAGCAGTGCCCAGCCAGGAACAGCTGCACAAGGCGCTTGAGGAAATCAACAAGACTATCGAGAAGCTCTCGCCCGGACTGGAATTTTCGGTCGACCCCGAGCTGAAGGACCTGAACAAGACGGTCGTGAAGGTGGTAGACCAAAGCACGAAAGAAGTGCTGCGCCAGATCCCGACCGAAGAAACGCTCTCCATTGCAAAGGCGCTTGACAAGCTGCAAGGCTTGCTGATCAAAGAACAAGCCTGACCGGCAGCATTCCGGCACGGAACCGCTCCTGCCGCCAGCTTTCATCCTCCATCTCTTGCCCTCCTCCCGGCAGGAAGGCGTTCGCGCCGCCATGTCAGCTTAACAACAAGCCCCCATCGTCCGGCCCGCGGTCGAACAAATAAGCGGCTATTTCCCCCCTCTAAAGCCGGATTGAATCCAGCCGATAAACAGATATAGTGTAATTTCCAGGAGGAGACGAAAGTGGCCACTATCAGTTCCCCAGGCGTCGGCTCCAATCTCGACGTCAAAACCATCGTCAGTCAGTTAATGCAGGTTGAACAACAGCCGCTCAAGCTGTTGGATACCAAGGAAGCCAGCTATCAGGCGAAGCTGTCGGCGTTTGGTTCCCTGAAAAGCGGGCTTTCGACATTGCAGTCTGCTGCGTCGAAGTTGAATTTGTCGTCCACGTTCCTTGGCAACAAGGCAACGGTGGCCGATGCTTCGGTCCTTTCCGCCAACGTTACCGGAACTGCCGTTGCCGGCGACTACAACATTGAAGTGCAGAGCCTGGCCAAGGCACAGAAGCTGGTCACGGCGGCCGGCTATGCCACCGCCGATACCGCGGTCGGCCAGGGTACGCTGTCCATCAGCCTTGGCAGCTACAGCGACGCAGGTTCTCCGCCGGTGAGCTTTACCCAGAAGAGCGGGACGACGCCGGTGTCGATCACGATCGATTCGAGCAACAACACGCTTGCCGGAATACGCGATGCCATCAACAATGCCAATGCCGGGGTCTCGGCGTCCATCATCAATGACGGCACGAGTTACCGGCTGGCGCTGACGTCGACGTCCACAGGCACCGCCAATTCCGTAAAAATTACTGCCACCGAAAGCGGCGGAGCCGGCCTGGCACAACTTGCTTACGACGGCAGCGCGGGCGGTGTCTCCAACATGACCCAGAACGTGGCGGCCAAGGATGCTGTCATCAAGGTGGACGGCGTTACTGTCACCAAAAGCAGCAACACCATTACCGACGCAATCCAGGGCGTAACGCTGAACCTCGCCAAGGAAACCGGTACCGGCGTCACCACCAAGCTGACGCTGACGCGTGACACCGACAGCATCGTCAGCGCAATTCAAGGCTTCGTTACCGCATACAACGCCGTCAACAAGCAGATCGCTGATGCGACCGCCTACGACAGCTCTACCGGCCAGGGCAGCATCCTGATCGGTGATTCAACGATACGCTCGGTGCAATCGCAGCTGCGCACCGCCATCTCGAACGTTGTGCCGGGCGCGCAAAGCGGCTTGTCCACGCTCAGCAGCATCGGCGTCAGCTTCGAGAAGGATGGCTCCCTGTCGCTCGACGCGACAAAACTCAACAACGTGCTTTCGGACCCCGCAAATGACGTGAAGAAGCTGTTCGTCAAGAGCGATGACGGCACCGTCGGCTACGGGTCGCGCATCAACACGCTGGTGAGCAACTTTATTTTCGGCAGCGATGCGGTGCTGAACGGCCGCATCGATGGCCTCAATAGTGCGATCAAGGATATCGGCAATCAGCGCACGAAGGAAAATGCGCGTCTTTCGGATGTTGAGGCTCGCTACTACACGCAATTCAATCACCTCGACACTTTGATCAGCAGCATGACGCAAACCCAGACCTACCTGACTCAGCAGCTCGCAGCACTGAGCAAGAACAGCGCATAAAGGAGAGACCCACATGTTCGGATCAACGCCCAGCGGCGCAAATGCATATGCACAAGTCGGTGTCGAAACCGGCGTTGTCGCCGCCAGCCCGCACAAACTGGTCGTCATGTTGTTCGAAGGAGCGATGATATCGATTTCCTCGGCTATCCAGCTCATGCAGGCGGGGGATATTCCCGCCAAGGGAGCGGCCATTTCGAAGGCGATCTCGATCATCGAAACCGGTTTGCGTGCCAGCCTGGACAAAGGCGCCGGCGGCGAACTGGCGCTCAATCTCGACGCGCTGTATGAATACATGATCAATCGCCTGCTAACCGCGAACCTGAAAAACCAGCCGAATGTGCTGGAAGAAGTGCACCAGTTGCTGAAGGGATTGAAAGAGTCCTGGGAAGCCATCGCGCCGGCGTCCGACAAGATTGCCGAGCCCGTCGCTCCGGCACCGGCCAAATCCGCCTACGACTCGCTCGAGCCGCGATCGACTCGCTTAATGAAGGCCTGAATTATGGACAATCAAGAAATTTTGGCGCTATACGAAACAGTCGCCGATATCACGGACCGCATGCTTGCGGCAGCGCGCGTGGGCGACTGGGAGCAATTGGCTGAATTGGAATCCCGCTGTTCCAGCCAGGTCGAGATCATCAAGCGCAATGAAGAACCGCCCCAGCCGCTGACGCCGATTGCACGGGAGCGGAAGGTCGAGATCATCAGGAAAATCCTGGATGACGACCGGCAGATTCGCAATATCACCGAGCCTTGGATGGCACGGCTCGCCGCACTGATGAGCAACGCAGGCACCGAGCGCAAACTGTCCCAGGCCTACGGCGCGAACCAGACCGGGTAATAGCAATGCTGCCGCGGGCGGACCTCAACATCACGCGCGCCCCGGCCAGCATCGAGGCGCCCACCCCGGTCCTTCCCAGCAAGGACGCGCGCCAGGAAGTTGCAGAACGCCTCGCCCAGATTGCCATCGGCCGGCAGGTGCGTGCCGAAGTCCTTGCCCTTTTCGAAGATGGAACATCCTTGGTTCGCGTGGAGAATGCTGCCGCGCGAATGTTGCTGCCCGCAGGCGCCAAGGTGGGCGATCAATTGTCCATGGCGTTCGTTGCCCGGGAACCGCGCCCTACTTTCCTGCTGCTGCCGCAGGAAGGCGATAGCACTCCCGCATCACTCAGCTCTGCCGGCCGCCTCGTCAGTCAATTGATGCAGCAGGCGCGGGATTCAGGTGCACCGACAGCCATCCAGCCTCGCACTCCCTTGCTGCCGACACCCGGTGCCGCACTGAACACGGAAACTGTCGCCGGCGCATTGCATCAGTCCGTCGAGCTCAGTGGCTTGTTCTACGAATCGCATATGCAGGAATGGATCAGCGGCGGTCGTTCGCTGACGGATCTCCAGCGGGAGCCGCAAGCTTCGTTGCCTCCCCAGCCTTCCAACCCGCAGACGCACTCCCCGTTGAAAGACCTGGGGCATGCTGATTTGACAAAACTTGTCGCGGACATGAAGGAGATCGGCAATGGCGCGAGTGTTCTGGCGAAGCTGATCAGCGAAGCGCAGAGCCAGACCCAGGCGTCGAACGCGCCCTCGGTTGACGCAGCGGTCATCGCCCGACCGGAATCCCCCCTGCCCGCCATCCAGCCAGAAGCGGCGCAGATCATCAACCAGCAGCTGAATGCACTCGAACAACAACGGATTCAATGGCAGGGTGAACTTTGGCCCGGCCAGCGCATGGATTGGGAAATCACGGAAGACACTCCGCAGGGCCGTTCCGGCGAAACTCCAGAACCATCATGGTCGAGCAAGGTCCGATTCCACCTGCCGACATTGGGTGAGATTTCCGCCACTATCAGGCTGACCGGAGACCGTGTCCATGTGCAAGTCGACACAGGCGACGACAGGATTGCCGATACGCTTCGCACAGAACGGCCTGCGCTGGCAGATGCTCTCGCTGCAGCGGGCTCTCCGATGGAATCCTTCCTGGTGAAACGGCATGAATCCCTCTGAATCCATGCAGAACGCCGTTGCCATCGCCTACCAGACAGGCGACCTGGCGCCCAAGGTAGTGGCAAAGGGCCGCGGCCTTATTGCAGAACAGATCATTGCGCGCGCCCGCGAGCATGGAGTCCATGTGCATGAATCCCGGGAATTGGTGGCACTGCTGATGCAAGTCGACTTGGACAAGCATATTCCACCAGCGCTATACCGTGCAGTTGCCGAGTTGCTCGCGTGGCTTTATAGAATCGAAGCTACGCGGCAACCCGGTAAAGAGGTATCATACCCGGCTAAACCAGATTAACACCGTATCCCAAGTACAGATGTCGAACACCTCCGAGGATCTCGCCCAATACAAGGTGTACTCGCGCCGCGAAATCATCAGCTTGCTGCGCGCCATGAAAGACCGCGGTCAGCTGGTCGGCATGCGCGCCGAAGGCGGGGATAACGTCGTGACATCGATCCTGAATATCGATGAAACCGAAGGGCTTGTCGTCGTCGATCGTGCGCCGAGCAAGCTGGTCAACCAGCGTATCCTCGACAGCGAGCATGTCACTTTCGAAACCGTGCTCGACAGTATCCGCATCCTGTTTTTTACCGACCAGGTCCAGGAATGCATGTATGAGGACGCGCCTGCACTTTGCGCCCCGATACCCCAAAGCCTGATCCGGTTGCAGCGCCGGGAACATTATCGCGTGCCGACTCCGGTCGCCAGCCCGATTCGCTGCGCCGTACCTGTACCCCTCGAAGATGGACAAGGCACCAACACGGTGTTCGTCGTGCTGAAGAACATCAGCGGCGGCGGCATCGGCGTCATCGACGAAAAGAAAGAATTGGACAACACCATCGGTGTCGTCTACAAGAACTGCAGGATTGAAATTCCGGGAGGCCCACCGGTGATCGGCTCGCTTCAGGTCAGGAACTCGCTTGATCAAAGCCTGCCGAGCGGGAAATCAGTGCGCCGTATCGGTTTCATGTTCGTCGACCTGCCCAAGAACATGCTGGCGACCGTGCAGCGCTACATTACCAAGCTGGAGCGTGAACGCAACGCAAAGGCAACCGGCCTGAGCTAGGTTTGCCTTCAAATGTTTCGGATCCAATCCGGAACGGGACGAACCACTACACTTGCATGTTCATAATGTCATGGTATGCGGAAACCAGCCTGTTGCGCACCTGTACCGTTGCCTGGAATGCGATATTGGCCTTTTGCCCGGCAATCATGACATCCGAAAGATTGACGCTATCGTCTCCCGTGGCAAAACGCCGCCCCATTTCTTCAGCCTTCTGCTGTGCGCCGTTGACCTGATCCAGGCTTGCCTTGAGCGCTGCCGCAAAGTCCGCTTTGACCGCCGGCGCCTCCTCCGTCAGCGGACTCGCATCTGCCGCGGGACGGGTAGCGGCGGCCTTCAACTGCGAGATCATCGCTTCGATCCTGCTGGTGTCAATCATTCCCGTTTTCATGAATTACCCCCGAAGCTTTCGCTTTTATCACGAGGACATGGTATCAAGCATGTACAAAATCCGACCATCAATAAAAACCAGAAAGATTGCGCTGTTCCTCTGATTAAATTGACTGAAACGGAAGAAAATGCGCACTAAGGGAAAAACCAAAGAACTGTTGAGATGAGCAAACCACTTCGATTTACGGAGGCACGATCATGGCGGTAGAGGGTCAGGCCGCTGTTGTACCGTCCGGTCTTGTCGGCTTCGCCCAGACGCCGGGTGGACGCGGT
>DASVLM010000564.1:0-1807 GCA_036384875.1 Noviherbaspirillum sp. | reverse complement strand
AAGCAGGTGCTGGTGTTTTCCAACACCAAGATCGGTGCTTCGCGCCTGGCGCGTGTGCTGGAGCAGGTAGGCATCAAGGCTTCCGCGATCCACGGCGACAAGTCGCAGGCGGAGCGCATGGCGGCATTGGATGCGTTCAAGAACGGCACGATAGACGTGCTGGTTGCCACCGACGTGGCCGCGCGCGGCCTGGACATCGCCGAACTGCCCTGCGTGATCAATTACGACCTGCCCTATAACGCCGAAGACTATGTGCACCGCATCGGCCGCACCGGCCGCGCCGGCGCGTCGGGCGACGCTATCTCGTTGTATTCCGACAAGGATGAGCGTTTGCTCGTCGACATCGAAAAACTGATCAAGCAAAAGTTCACGCCCAAGAGCATCGAAGGCTTTGAGCCGGTGGCGCGTGAATATGGCGAGCGGCACCGCCGTGACGACGACCGCCGCGGCGGACGTGGCGATCGTGGTGACCGCGGTGAGCGCAGCGTACCCGCACCGCGCAGGGAAAAGGTCGATCCCTGGTTCCTCAAGCCATATGAGCCTTCCTCCACGGCGACGATTGCCGAGTCTCCCGCGCCAGCTGCGAAATCGTCCTCGATCAAGCCGGCCAAGGGCAAGGTCGCGGCGCTGCTGGGCGGCAAGCGTTAGCATTCTCCGAAAGCCCTGGCTATGACAGATGCAGTACAAGATGCTGGCAAGGAGATTATCGACGCGACGCTTCCCGTCGAATTCGAGCGCGGGCTGGTTCTCGATCCGAACAAGGCGCGCGAATGGGGAGAAGAGTTGTCCGGCACCTACTGTTTTGCCGAGCCCTTTCCGCACATCATCATCGACAATTTCCTGCCGGTGGCGCTTGCCGAAAAAATCCTGGCAAATTTTCCGGCCGCGAACCGTGGCGAAGCCGGCGACGTGGTGTACTCGGACGGCATGTTCCAGCACAACAAGCGTCAGATTCAGCCTGCCGAATGCAATGAGTTTGTCGTCAATGTGTTCAACTTCTTCAATTCTGCACCGTTTCTGCAATTTCTCGAAGGGTTGACGACCATACAGGGCTTGATATCCGATCCCTATTTCGAAGGCGGGGGCTTTCACGAAATTTCCCAGGGCGGCAAGCTCGGAATCCACGCTGATTTCATGGTCAACAGCCGCCTGCATTTGCGCCGCCGCTTGAACCTGCTGATTTACCTCAACCGGGATTGGCAGGAGGAGTACGGCGGCCGCCTGGAAATCTGGGACAAGTCCATGCAAAAGCTGGAGCGGAGCATCCAGCCGCTATTCAATCGCTGTGTGATTTTCAATACCGACCTCGATTCCTATCACGGACATCCGGATCCGCTGAACGTGCCAGATGGTGTGACCAGAAAGTCGATTGCAACCTACTACTACACGGGTTCTCAGTCGATTTATTCCGAAGTGCCAACCTATACGACACGGTTCCAGGCGCGTCCCCACGACGAACCCGCCATCCAGTCCGCCGCGCGCAAATGGCAATGGAAATCGTATTTCCGCTATAGCGAATGGTTGCCTCCGGTACTGGTGCGCAATTTGCGCGTCTTGAAGCGTAAATTGCAAAGACGCTGAGATATTGGCGCTTCCCCCAAGCGCGGGGAATTTGCCGGCCATGCGAAAGAGGATTGATTTGCGTCAACCCCCGCTTGCCACTGCGGTTCTAGACTGAACAAGCAAGCTGCCGATGCGCCGCCAACCCCGGTGGTATTGCACGGCTTTAATGTAAAACGTGATGCGGCGGTGCGGTATGTCGGAATCCAGGTCAGGAAGCGGTGGCAGCGGCGTTTTTTCCAGCGAC
>DASVLM010000563.1:0-6051 GCA_036384875.1 Noviherbaspirillum sp. | reverse complement strand
AGAACCATCAAGGTGTGGTGAGCAGTGGTAATGAATCCGCTGATGGTGTCGCGAATGGCAACAACCCAACCAGCCGATTGCATGGCTTTTTCCCGGGAAAAGTCGTACGACGCCCGGATGAAACGGTTAAACATAGAACCTCCTGAATCGTCGCGGCACGAGAAGAGCCCACTACAAGTGCTTGTAGACCCTTGTACCTGCCGTGAATCAGACATCGTTTGCTGTCGCGCGCGGCGCTGGACGGCAAACGTCGGAATTGCCTGCTCTCGGAGCCGTCGGCCGCGCTTGGGGCGCCGGAACGGCAGCAGGCAACTTTTTCGGGGGTGAGGCGGACGCCTCGTGAATACACTCCTTACAATGTCATATGGGGCCCCGACCCCGTGAATGATTGAGGAGATTTGCAGTTGCCGCCCGTGTTCGGTTTCGGCTCTCCTCATCAAGTTGGGCAAATTTTAGGGGTCTGTTTATATCCAGTCAATACTATCAAATTCCTTCTTAATAACTTTTATGTCTGATGTTTTCGCTGCGTTGCAGCAGAAACTCAATAAAATCAACTACTTGCGTTTTCAAATTAAAAAATAGAAGCAAACCTTCGGGATTGTGAAAAATCATGAAATATGCGGATTTACGGGATTTTATTTCCCAACTGCAAGATATTGGTGAATTAAAACGGGTGAAAGCGACAATTTCGCCTTATCTCGAAATGACAGAGGTGTGCGATCGCACCCTGCGCGCAGAGGGGCCGGCCCTGCTGTTCGAGAGGCCTGCGGGCCATAGCATTCCGGTGCTGGGCAACCTGTTCGGCACGACGCGCCGCGTGGCACTTGGTATGGGAGCGGAGCACATCGGTGAGCTTCGCCGGATTGGCCAGGTGCTGGCCACACTGAAGGAGCCTGAGCCGCCGAAGGGGGTCAAGGAAGTCCTTGGCCTTGGCTCCATGGTGAAGGCCCTGTGGGACATGGCGCCAAAGGAACATCGCAGCGCACCTTGCCAGGAGATCGTGTGGGAAGGCAACGATGTGGACTTGGCGCGCCTGCCTATCCAGCATTGCTGGCCGGGTGACGTCGCGCCGCTGATCACCTGGGGCCTTGTCATTACCAAGGGACCGCACAAGAAGCGTCAGAATCTCGGTATCTACCGCCAGCAGGTCATCGGCCGCAACAAGGTCATCATGCGCTGGCTGGCGCATCGGGGTGGGGCGCTCGACTTCCGTGAGCATGGCATCGTCAACAAGGGTAAGCCATATCCAATTGCCGTGGCGCTGGGAGCGGACCCTGCAACTATTCTTGGTGCCGTCACGCCGGTGCCAGACAGTTTGTCGGAGTACCAGTTTGCCGGGTTGCTGTGAGGCAGTCGTACCGAGTTGGTGAAAGCGCTGGGAAGCGAACTGCGGGTGCCGGCTTCTGCAGAAATCGTACTGGAGGGACATATTTACCCAGACGAAAGCCATCCGAGCGGTTACGAGCATGCGCTGGAAGGGCCGTATGGGGACCACACCGGTTATTACAACGAGCAGGACTGGTTTCCGGTATTTACCATTGATCGGATCACCATGCGGCGCGATCCCATCTATCACTCCACCTATACGGGAAAGCCGCCGGACGAACCGGCGATTCTCGGTGTGGCGCTGAATGAAGTGTTCATTCCGCTGCTGCAGAAGCAGTTTGCGGAAATCACCGATTTCTATCTGCCGCCGGAAGGGTGCAGCTATCGAATGGCGGTGGTCCAGATGAAGAAATCCTACCCTGGCCATGCCAAGCGGGTGATGTTCGGGGTATGGAGTTTTCTGCGGCAGTTCATGTATACCAAATTCATCGTTGTGGTGGACGAGGATGTAAATCCGCGCGACTGGAAAGAGGTGATCTGGGCCATCACTACCCGCGTTGATCCCACGCGCGACACGACGCTGGTCGATAACACACCTATCGATTACCTCGATTTCGCGTCCCCCGTCAGCGGCCTTGGCAGCAAGATGGGCATCGATGCCACCAACAAGTGGCCAGGGGAAACCAGCAGGGAATGGGGAAGGACGATCTCGATGACCGATGAGGTCAAGCGAAAGGTCGACCTTATCTGGCAGGAGCTGGATATTTGATGCTGGAACGCAAGAGATTGTTTCGCTGATAGTGAAGACAATCTTTTGCGGGGCGGACGAAAGTCTTTGCTGTTACAATGGAGGTCGGCGGGCCCCTGCGCATTGTGGCTTGGTCAACCTGGTCAGGTCGGGAACGAAGCAGCCACAGCCATTCACCGCAAGTGCCGTAGACAAGGCTCGCCCCTCTCTTCATTTTCTCCGCATCACCGTTTGCAGTGATTCCTCCCTCCTGGAATCAATACCGGCTTGACCTTACGAGGTCTCTCCATTGCACTGCGGACATGCCTGCTTTCCAGAGACAAATCAGCCGCGATGCAACGGCGCAGGTCGGGTAAAATGCGGCCTTGTTATCCGAACGCTAGCGCCGACATGTCCTATCAAGTACTCGCCCGCAAATATCGACCGAAGAGCTTTGACACGCTCGTCGGTCAGGAGCACGTAGTACGGGCGCTGACCCACGCCTTGGACCAGAAGCGGCTGCATCATGCCTATCTGTTCACCGGCACGCGCGGCGTGGGAAAGACTACGCTGTCGCGCATCCTTGCCAAGTCGCTCAATTGCGAGACAGGCATTACCGCTACACCTTGCGGCACCTGCGAGGCCTGTGTGGCGATCGATGCTGGCCGCTTCGTTGATTATATTGAAATGGATGCGGCATCCAATCGCGGCGTCGATGAAATGGCGCAGCTTCTGGAGCAGGCGATCTATGCGCCGTCGAATGCCCGCTTTAAGGTCTACATGATCGACGAAGTGCATATGCTCACCAACCACGCGTTCAACTCGATGCTGAAGACGCTGGAAGAACCGCCCGAGCATGTGAAGTTCATCCTCGCCACCACCGATCCGCAAAAGATCCCGGTAACGGTGCTGTCGCGCTGCCTGCAATTCAACCTCAAGCAGATGCCGCCGGGGCATATCGTCGGGCACCTCGGAAACATTCTCGGCCAGGAAGCTATCGCCTTCGATCCGCCAGCCTTGCGCCTGCTTGCACAAGGCGCACACGGCTCGATGCGCGATGCGCTCTCGCTTACCGACCAGGCGATCGCCTATGCCGCTGGCAAGGTCACGCTGGAAGCGGTGCAGGGCATGCTTGGTGCGCTTGACCAGTCCTACCTGATTCGCGTGCTGGATGCACTTGCAGACAAGAATGGCGAAGCTTTGCTTGCAGTGGCAGACGAAATGGCCGCGCGCAGCCTGTCGTACAACAATGCCTTGCAAGACCTCGGTACCCTGTTGCACCGGGTCGCGTTGGCGCAAACGGTTCCTTCCGCCGTGCCGGACGACGTGCCGGAACGGGATGACATCGTCCGTCTTGCAGGCGTATTCGATGCAGAGGAAGTGCAACTGTTCTACCAGATCGCCGTGCACGGCCGCAACGAACTGAGCTTGGCGCCGGATGAATATGCCGGTTTCTCCATGACCCTGCTGCGCATGCTGGCGTTTCGTCCAGGTGTCGGCGCCGCGGAGGCGACGCCTGCAGCTGCGGCCCCGGCTCCATTGAAGCAGACGGTTGCTGCCGCACCGGCGGCGAGGCTGAGCGCTGCACCGACGCCCGTCGCCAGCGCACCTGTTGCCAGGCCGTCCGGAGCATTGAGTCCGGCTCGTGCGGCGCTGGAAGCCGCGCGCAATGGAGGAAAAGTTTCGGCAGCGCCACCTTCTGCTGCGCCCGTACGTGTATCCGCACCGCCGCCATGGGAAGAGGAAATTCCTCCCGCCTTTGACGACGAGCACGGCACGACTGCTCAAAAAAAAACTGAACCCGCGGTCGCTGTAATCGCAACCGAGGCGGCAGTAATTGAAGCGCCTCCGGAAACGAAAACTCCGGAACCTCCGCCAACTCCTCGCGTACAGCCGCGCGCCTCCGAACCGGTCGCTGCACTTCAGTGGGACGGCAACTGGCCGGCACTTGCTGCATCACTGCCGTTGCGTGGCGTGGTCCAGCAGCTTGCCCAGCAGAGCGAACTGCTGCAATGCGAGGACCTCGGCGGCGCGGCCCAATTCCACTTGCGCATTCCTCTCGAAACGCTGCGTTCCGCCGGTGCTGTCGACAAACTGGCGACAGCTTTGAGCGAGCATTTCGGGCGCACTATCCGCGTCACCACTGAAATCGGCGCGGTGGAGCAGACCGCGAATGCGCAGGCCGTGGCGGAACGCGAAGCGCGGCAGAAGCAGGCCGAAGAAAACATGCGCAGCGATCCGTTCGTGCAATCCCTGATGCGTGAGTTCGGCGCGACCATCGTGCCGGGCTCGATCAAACCCGTTTGAATACAAGGAGCAAACCATGATGAAAGGCCAACTCGCCGGCATGATGAAGCAAGTGCAGTCCATGCAGGAGAATATGAAGAAGATGCAGGACCAGCTTGCTCTGATTGAAGTCGAAGGTCAGGCCGGCGCCGGCATGGTGAAGGTCATCATGACCTGCAAGAACGACGTCAAGCGCGTCTCGATCGATCCGTCGCTGCTGGGCGATGACAAGGACATGCTGGAAGATCTCGTGGCAGCCGCGTTCAACGACGCCGTGCGCAAGGCCGAGGCGACCAGCCAGGAAAAAATGGCAGGGCTGACCGCCGGGCTGCCGTTGCCTCCCGGCTTCAAGATGCCGTTCTGATCTGCCGTGAAGGTACCCGGCAGTCTCGAATTCCTGACGGAAGCGCTGCGCCGCCTGCCCGGTGTCGGGCCGAAGTCGGCGCAGCGCATGGCGTACCACTTGATGCAGCATGACCGCGAAGGCGCAGCCATGCTCGGACGCGCGCTGACGCAGGCGGTGGACCGCATCCACCATTGCCTCCGGTGCAATACCTTCACCGAACACGACATCTGCGAAACCTGTTCCGATTCGGACCGCGATGCAAGCCTGCTGTGCGTCGTCGAAACGCCTGCCGATCAATTGATGATCGAGCAGACGCTGACGTACAAGGGCTTGTATTTCGTGCTGATGGGACATCTGTCGCCGCTCGACGGCATCGGCCCGAAGGACATTCATCTTGAAAAGCTGATCGCACGGGCGACCGACGGCGTGGTCAGTGAAGTGGTGCTCGCCACGAACTTCACGAATGAAGGCGAGGCCACCGCGCATTACATCAGCGAGACGCTGAAAGCGCGCGGCGTGAAGGTCAGCCGTCTTGCGCGCGGCGTGCCTGTCGGCGGCGAGCTTGAATACGTCGACGCCGGTACCATTGCGCGCGCCATGCTCGACCGCCGTTCCACGTGACCGCTTCCTGCGGTCATGTTCTTCCTTCCATTTTCCGCATCCTCCCATGACAGAAAAAAAATCCGCCGGCCCGCTTGCCGGCATCAAGGTATTGGAACTGGGCACTTTGATTGCCGGACCATTCTGCTCGCGCATCCTGGCCGAATTCGGCGCCGAGGTAATCAAGGTGGAAGCGCCGGAGGTTGGCGACCCGATCCGCCAGTGGCGCGTGCTGAAGGATGGAACCTCGCTCTGGTGGTATGTGCAATCGCGCAACAAGAAGAGCGTGACGCTGAACATGAAGGACTCGCGCGCGCAGGAGATTGCTCGCAAGCTTGCGCTCGATGCCGACATCGTCATCGAGAATTACCGGCCCGGCGTGCTGGAAAAATGGGGGATCGGCTATGACGATCTGAAGAAGATCAATCCGGCCAGCATCATGGTGCGGCTCTCGGGTTATGGACAGACGGGGCCGATGAAGGACTTGCCGGGCTTCGGCGCGATCGGCGAATCGATGGGCGGCATGCGGTATGTATCGGGCCATCCCGACCGGCCGCCGGTGCGTATCGGCATTTCCATCGGCGATTCGCTGGCGGCATTGCACGGCGCGCTTGGTGCACTGATGGCGCTGCGGCATCGCGATGTGACAGGTGGGCGCTGGAACGGCAAGGAAGGCGTGGAGTGCGTTGCGGGCCAAGGGCAGATGGTGGATGTGGCGCTCTATGAAGCGGTGTTCAACATGATGGAATCGCTGGTGCCGGAGTTC
>DASVLM010000562.1:0-3455 GCA_036384875.1 Noviherbaspirillum sp. | reverse complement strand
CGGCAAAGAGGCCGGCGGCGGCGAGCAGCAGGGCAAGCAGGACGCCGACGGCGATCGCACCATATGTGAGCGCTTTTTTCATGGGCGTGCGTTTTCGAGGAAATTTCGAAGAAGGATTCTTGTCAATCAGACACGCAATCCCTTCCAATCATTCCCCGTTTGCCGCCCGGCGGCAAGTGCTCTTACAGATGCTTCATGACTTGCGTCGATGTTCCTTCAAGGCGAATCGTGCCGGATCGAGTGCGGCGGCCAGTTCGCTTTCCACCGGCAGCGGCTCGCCTTCCAGCTTCGATGCCAGCAGTTCGGCGGCGAACGGCGCCCACACCAGGCCGCGCGACGCATATCCGAGCAGCGCGTACAAACCGGGCAGGCGCGGCACATCGCGCAGGCGGCTGCCCGCGATCGGCTGCGCCGCATCGGGCAAGGCGCCGACCAGCGGCAGGCGGTCCGGCGGCACGCAGCGAAACCCGACACGGCCGGCAAGCCCGGGATCGGGAATCGATGCCTGCGGCAGCAGTTGCGCCAGTCGCGCGAGGTTTTCGTCCTGGCTGCTTTGGCGCAATGCCGGATCGTCGTCGAATTCGTAAGTGGCACCGACGCAGCACAGGCCCTGTGCCGGGCGCGTGATGTAACCCTCGCCGCACAGCACCATCGGCAACGGCAGCAAACCCGCAGCGGGCACATGCGTGACCTGCCCGCGAATGGCCGGCAGCGGCAGATCGCGCGTCTGCGGAAACATCGCGGCATGGGCGCCGCCGGCCACGATCATCACCGGTGCGCACGCGATCGTATTGCCGGCAGCATCCAGCGCTTTCCACTCGTCACCTTCGCGCGCGATGCCGGCGACTTTGCAATCGAAGCGCCGTTGCAGCCGCTCGCCGCAAGCGTCGAGCAGCGCATGGCACAGGCTGGCCGGCGTTACCCAGCCGCCCTGCGGAAACAGCCAGCCGCCGAACGCGACTTCCGTGCCGAGCAGGCGCTGCGCTTCGGTGGCGTCTACCCAGCGCACATAGTCCGGCGGATAAAGCCCGGTATCGATCGCTTCGCGCTGCGCCGCTTCGTTCTCGGCATCGCGCGCGAGCTGCAGCACGCCGCAGGCTTCGCCGGCGAACGCGCGGCCGATGCCGCCCGCCTCCTGCCAGATCCGCTGTGTAAACAAATAGGCGGCGCGCGACAGGCGCGAAGGCACGCTGTCATCCTTCGACACCAGCGGCATGACGATGCCGGCGAGGTTGCCCGAAGCTTCCTGCGCCGGCTTGCCGTGGCGTTCGATGAGCGTCACGTTCCAGCCGCGTGCGGCGAGCCGCTCGGCAGCCGCGCATCCGGCGACACCCGCGCCGATGACGATGGCGTCGCGGCGCGCCGGCGGTGTCGGCGCCTGCACCTGCCAGCGCGGTTCGAAACGCGCCGCCAGCATCTCGCGCTTGCGACCGAAGCCGGGCAGCTTTTCGCAAGTGAAGCCGGCCTGCGTCAGCGCCTTGCGCACCGCGGACGACACCGTATAAGTCGCCACCGTCGCGCCCGGGGCCGCAATGCGATTGATGCGCGCAAGGATCTCGGGCGACCACATGTCGGGATTCTTGCTCGGCGAGAAGCCGTCGAGATAGAAGGCATCGGCGCCGGCTTCGATCTGCGGCAGGCAGTCGGAGATGTCGCCGAAGACCAGCGTCAGCATCACCTTGCCGCCGTCCAGCAGCAGGCGATGGAAGCCCGGCGCCAGCGGCGGCCACGCGGCGCGCAATTGGGCCGACAACTCCACCAGCTCAGGCCACATCGCATGCAGCGTGCCGAGGTCGGCTGCCCGAAAGGGATGCTTCTCGATGGAGACAAAATGCAGCCGCTCGCAGCGCTCGGGGTCGGCACGCCATGCGGCCCAGGTTGCGAGGAAGTTCAGGCCAAGGCCGAAGCCGGTTTCGACGATGGTGAAATGCGTTTTGCCCTGCCAGCGCTGCGGCAGCCGGTTGCCGCCCAGGAAAACATGGCGCGCCTGTTCCAGCCCGCCGTCGGCGGAATGGTAGACGTCGTCGTAGCTGCCGGCGAAGGGAATGCCGTCGACGAGATGAAGGGTGGCGGGGACAAGGCGGCTGGGCATGAAGGCACTGGCTGTTTGACGCGGGGCAGAAGCGATGCGAGACGGCGGTTGCGCGATGCAATCCTTCGATAAACTGCATCGCGACCTGAAGCAAGCATTGTATAGGATGCGATAATTGCGAATTCAGCCATCCAACCCTTCAAACCCTTTACACGCCGATCATGTTCACCGAAGAAATGACCACTCCCTCCGCAACCGCCAAGCCGGCAGCCAGCCGCACTTCCGCCATCATCGTCCGGAATTCGCCGGCGCACGGCAAGGGCGTGTTTGCTGCGCGTGACATCAAGGAAGGCGCGCGCATCATCGAATACAAGGGCGAGATCATCACCGCGCGCGAAGCCGATCGCCGCGAGAGCCTGAAGCCGGCGGACGATTTCCACACCTTCTTCTTCAGCCTGGAAAGCGGGAAGATCATCGACGGCGGCAAGAAGGGCAACAACGCGCGCTGGATCAACCACTCCTGCGAGCCGAACTGCGAGGCGCGCGAAGACGACGGCCGCGTGTTCATCTACGCGCTGCGCGACATCAAGGAAGGGGAAGAGCTGAACTACGATTACGGCCTGATCCTCGACCAGCGCCACACGCCGGCGATCAAGAAGGCCTATGAATGCCGCTGCGGCGCCAAGACTTGCAGGCATACGCTGCTGGCGCCGAAGAAGCGGACGAAGGCTTAAGGGCCGGCAATTCCTGCCTACTCCGCAATATCGTAACGGTTGCGCCCCGCGCGCTTGGCGGCATACAGCGCGCCGTCGGCGCGTGTGATGGTTTCGGAAATCGACTCGCCCTTCACCCGCTCGGCGATGCCGAAACTGGCCGACACTTCGATCTGATCGTCGCCCGACCGCACCCGCAACGCATTGATGTCGTTGCGAATACGCTCCACCACCGTCGCGCCGTCTTCCGCGCCGATCTCCGGCATGATGATCAGGAACTCTTCGCCACCCCAGCGCCCGCAGTGGTCGTAATCGCGCACGCCGGTTTCGATCACCTGGGCGATCTCGATCAGCACCCTGTCTCCGACCTCGTGGCCATACATGTCGTTGACGTTCTTGAAACGGTCGACGTCGAGGATGGCGATTGTCAGCGGACGTTCGAGCCGTTCGGCGCGCGCCACTTCGGCCTTCAGGCGATCCATCAGCATGCGGCGGTTGCCGATGCCGGTCAGTGCGTCCTTGGTCGATGCTTCCTTCAATGCTTCGTTCAGGTCGCGCATCATGGACTGGTATCGGTCGGAGATGCGTGCCAGGCGCTCCAGCTGGCGCAGCTGCTTGCGGTAGCGTTCCGACAGCGACAGCTTTTCTTCCTGGCTGGCGCTCTGGTAGCGATCGGAGATGCGGGTGATGCGCTCGATCTGGTGCAGCGA
>DASVLM010000561.1:0-4094 GCA_036384875.1 Noviherbaspirillum sp. | reverse complement strand
ATTGCCGCCCGTCAACGCAGCAACGAGGTTGTCGGCCGCACAGTTTGCCATTGCCCGGCGCGTCGGCTCGGAAGCGCTGCCGATGTGCGGCGTCAGCACAACATTCGACAAAGTGAGGAAACCCGGATCGAAGGCCGGCTCATTCTCGAACACATCCAGTCCGGCCGCTGCGATGCGGTTGGCACGTAACGCAGCGATCAATGCCGCATCGTCGATGATACCGCCGCGCGCAATATTGACCAGTGTCGCGCTGGGCTTCATCAGTGCCAGTTCCGCTGCCCCGATAGTGTGGTGCGCTTCAGGCGAATACGGCAGCACCAGCACGACGTGGTCGGCATTCTTGAGCAGCTCTT
Organism: Noviherbaspirillum sp.; assembly: GCA_036384875.1. Taxonomy (GTDB): domain Bacteria; phylum Pseudomonadota; class Gammaproteobacteria; order Burkholderiales; family Burkholderiaceae_D; genus Noviherbaspirillum. Next base: position 3,741 of record DASVLM010000561.1, on the reverse strand, counting down.
CCTTGGAAACGTACAGCGCGTTGTTAGCCGCTGCCTCAAGCTCGGGCGCCAGCCGTGAACGATTGTGATAAATGACGCGCATGCCGAAGCCGATGGAGCGCCGCGCAATTGCCTGCCCGATGCGCCCCATGCCGACGATACCCAGCGTTGCACCATGGATGTCGGCGCCGAGGAAGGAATCGTAGCGCCATTTTTGCCATTTGCCGGCACGCAGCCAATGCTCGGATTCGGTTACGCGGCGAGCAGTCGCCATCAGCAGCGCCCAGGCGAAATCGGCTGTCGTTTCGTTGAGCACGTCCGGCGTGTTGGTGACGACGATGCCTGCGCGCGAGGCTGCCCCGAGGTCGATATTGTTATAACCGACCGCCATGTTGCAGATCGCTTTCAGCCTTGTGCTGGCGGCGATAACATCCGCCGTTATGCGCTCGCCGGTCGTGCTGAAGACGCCGTCCTTGTCGCGCAACTTTTCCGCCAGTACGGCGGGCGACATGATCTCGTCACCCTGGTTGGCCTCGACCTCGAAATGTTGCTCAAGACGTTCGATAACTTCAGGAAATATTGCACGCGTGACGAGCACCTTGGGCTTGTTCATGTCGGCTCAGTGAAAGAAGAGGAAGGTCATCAGTATAAACAAGGGGATGAGGACCGCGCAGGACCATCCCATGTAACCGAAGAAGGTCGGCATCTTGACGCCGCGCTCTTCGGCAATCGACTTGACCATCATGTTGGGCGCATTGCCGATATAGCTGTTGGCACCCATGAATACCGAGCCGCAGGAAATGGCGGCAAGCGTCGCGCCAAGTTTCGTCATCAGTACCGCGGCATCGCCGCCGGCGCTGTTGAAGAACACCAGGTAGGTCGGTGCGTTGTCGAGGAAGGACGACAGGATGCCGGATGCCCAGAAATACATGGCGTTGATGGGTTGGCCGCTGCCGTCCGTCACAGCGCGGAGCACAGGCGCAAATGCTCCAGCCTCGCCCGCGTGCAACATCGCGATCACCGGAATGATCGTGATGAAGATGCCTGCGAAAAGTTTACCCACTTCCTGGATCGCGCCCCACGAAAATCCATTGCCCTCATGTGCACTGGCCGGTGTGATCTTGAGCGATATGCCGATCACCGCCAGCAGCAGGACGTCGCGCACTATATTTTGCAACTCCACCTCGACGCCGAAGACCGGCAGAATCACGCCGGGTTTCCACATGCCGCTCATCAGCACCAGGCCGACGATCGCGGCAAGCAGGCCGAAATTCGCCTTGCCTTCGACACTGGTGGCCGAGTCAGGCGTGGGATCCAACTCCGGCGGAAATTCGTCCTCGCGATGGTGGTAATAGTGCCGGTCGAGAAGATAGAAGATCGCGAGCAGCGCCGCGCACAGGAACAGCGTTTCAGGAAAAATGTTCTTCACCGTCCAGAAGAAATCCACGCCCTTGAGGAAGCCGAGGAAGAGCGGCGGGTCGCCCAGCGGCGTGAGCGATCCGCCGGCGTTCGAAACAAGGAAAATGAAAAAGACAATGATGTGGGCCACATGCCTGCGATTGTCGTTTGCGCGGATCACCGGGCGGATCATCAGCATTGATGCACCGGTAGTGCCCATCAAACTTGCCAGCAGCGTTCCGAGCGCAAGAAGTCCCGTGTTGAGCGCGGGTGTGCCATGCATGTTTCCCCTGACGCAGATACCGCCGGCGACGACAAACAGCGAAGCGACGAGGATGATGAAAGGAATGTATTCCGAGATCAGCGCATGCGCTGCGCTGCCCGCAGCAGCGCCGGCACCGAAAACTGCTGCGCAAGGCAACAAGAATGCAAGCGACCAGCCAAGTGCGATCTTGCCGAAATGGTGATGCCACAGTTGCGGCATCAGGAGCGGACACAAGGCGATCGACAGTAACAATCCGGCGAACGGCACACCCCACCAGGCAGCCATGCGGCTGCCATCAAGTGCGGAAGCGAGACATGATTCGGGGAGAAGGCAAAGCAGGACGAACAGGCACGAAAGGCCGCAAATAGATCGGGCGCGCAATTATTGTCTCCATCGTTGTTGGAATTATCGTAACCACAGGCATTGTAAAGGCAAGAGGCAGCCGATTTTCTCAGTAGTGACACGTATCCGATTCGCCGCACCCTCAGCACGCTTGCCAGCACGTCAATATGGCACCGCCGTTCGCAAATTGCCGCATTTGCTTATTCGTAATCTATAAAAGCTCGGTTTGTTCTATGCATCGGATTGCCTTAAAATACAAGGCTTTGCAGCAGGTTGCTCATTCGGAGCGCTTGCCGCTCCCAGCTCGGCTCAAAATACTCAGTTTCAAGAATACTCACAGATAGGACTGTTATGACCCACGTTGTGACCGAATCCTGCATCCGCTGCCGCTACACCGACTGCGTCGACGTGTGTCCGGTGGACTGCTTCAGGGAAGGACCAAATTTCCTCGCAATCGATCCGGATGAATGCATCGACTGCGCGGTATGCGTTGCCGAATGCCCGGTCAACGCAATTTATGCGGAAGAAGATGTGCCTGCCGACCAGCAGCAATTCATCAAGATCAACGTCGAACTGGCACGCAATTGGCCTTCCATCACCAAGACCAAGGATCCGCTGCCCGAAGCGGATGATTGGAAGGACGTGAAGGACAAGCTGCAGTACCTGCAGAAGTAATACCCGGTCCGGCCGCGCGGCCGGGCCAATACAAGAACAACAAGAGGGGACGAAATCCGGCACCATGATATGGCCGGCCTCCTGAAAGGAATGCCGGCCGTTTCTGGAAACCTTGAAACACAAGACAGGAATTCGAACGTCGTATGGATACCAGCAACGGCATCAATGCATCCCCTCAAGCCCCTGCCACCGCAGCCAATTCCGGTAGTGGGCCAATCGAAACCGATGCAGTGATCGTCGGCGCCGGCCCGGTAGGCCTATTCCAGGTCTTCGAACTCGGCCTGCTGGAAATCAAGGCTCATGTGATCGATTCGCTGCCAATCGTCGGCGGCCAATGCATGGAGCTGTATCCCGACAAGCCGATTTACGATATTCCCGCCGTGCCGGTCTGCACCGGCAAGGAACTGACCGACAATTTGTTGAAGCAGATCGAGCCGTTCGGTGCAACCTTCCACCTTAACCAGGAAGTGACCGTAGTACAGAAGCGCGATGATGGCCGCTTCTACGTCGAGACATCTGCAGGCACTCGTTTTCTCGCCAAGACCATTTTCATCGCAGCCGGCGTCGGCTCCTTCCAGCCGCGCACCATCAAAGTCGATGGCATCGAACAGTTCGAAAGCAAGCAGCTGTTCTATCGCGTGAAAGACCCGAGCCTGTTCGAAGGCAAGAACCTTGTGATTTGCGGCGGCGGCGACTCGGCGCTCGACTGGGCACTGAATTTCGTCGGCAAGGCCGAATCGGTCGTGCTGCTGCACCGCCGTGACGGCTTCCGCGCTGCGCCGGCTTCCGTCGCCAAGATGAAGGAATTGTGCGACAACTTCGAGATGCAGTTCCTGGTCGGCCAGGTAACGGATTTCGAAGCGCAGGATGGCAAGCTCACGGAAATCAAGGTTACGGGTGCTGATGGCGTGACGCGGCGCCTGCCGCTGGATATGCTGCTGGTGTTCTTCGGCCTGTCGCCCAAGCTCGGTCCCATCGCCGAATGGGGCCTCGAGATCGAGCGCAAGCAACTGAAGGTCGATACCGAGAAATTCGAAACCAGCGTGCCGGGCATCTTCGCCGTCGGTGACATCAACACCTAC
>DASVLM010000560.1:0-1750 GCA_036384875.1 Noviherbaspirillum sp. | reverse complement strand
ACGGGTGCCGATCGGCTCGAGCTTGTTGTTGAGGAGGACCGCTGCATTGCCGTCGAAACGGATCAGCGAACCATCGGGACGGCGCACGCCCTTGGCGGTACGAACCACCACGGCGCTGTACACCTCGCCCTTCTTTACCTTGCCGCGGGGAATCGCATCCTTCACGGTGACCTTGATGACATCGCCGATCGCGGCGTAACGGCGCTTGGAGCCACCGAGCACCTTGATGCACATCAGTTCCTTCGCGCCGCTGTTGTCCGCTGCGGAGAGCGTGCTTTGCACCTGAATCATGTCTGCACCCTCCCTTAGACGCTGGCGCGCGTGATGATTTCGACCACACGGTGATGCTTGGTCTTGGACAACGGACGGCACTCGGCGATACGTACGAGATCACCTTCGTTCGCACCCAGGTCGTCCTGCGCATGCAGCTTGGTCGAACGACGGATGATCTTGCCCAGCAGCCAATGCTGCACCTGGCGCTCGACCAGCACGGTGACCGTCTTGTTCATCTTGTTGCTGGTGACGCGACCCTCGAGGGTACGCGCCTGCTTCGCTTCTGCTTGAACTTCTTGATTGTTGGCGCTCATCTCGGCCGTCCCTTACTTCTTGCCGCCGAGCACGAACTTCGTGCGGGCGATGTCACGCCGAACGCGGCGAAGCTGGTGCGGCTGAGTGAGCTGGCCGGAACCCTTTTGCATGCGCAGGTTGAACTGCTCCTTGCGCAGGTCCAGCAGGTGCTGCTTCAACTCGTCGGCCGACTGGTTATTGATATCTTTGCTGGCCATCACATCACCGCCCTGGTCACGAACTGGGTCTGCACGGACAGCTTCGCCGCCGCCAGACGGAACGCTTCACGCGCCGTGGTCTCGTCGAGACCCTCGATCTCGTAAAGCATGCGGCCGGGCTGGATCTGGGCAACCCAGAACTCGACGCTGCCCTTGCCGGCGCCCATACGCACTTCGATCGGCTTCTTGGTGATCGGCTTGTCGGGGAACACACGGATCCACAACTTGCCGCCACGCTTGACGTAGCGCGTGATGCAACGACGGGCGGCCTCGATCTGACGCGCGGTGATCGCACCGTGCGTGATCGCCTTCAGGCCATACTCGCCGAAACTGACGAGGTTGGCGCACTGGGCCAAGCCGTCGTTGCGGCCCTTGAACTGCTTGCGGTATTTGGTTCGCTTAGGTTGCAACATGGCAACTCTCCTTACTTCGCAGACCGCTCGCGGCGGCCGTCACCGGCCTCGCGACGCGAATCATTACGACGACCTTCGCCACCCTCGCGGCGCGGCTGCGACGACTCGTCCTTCGACTCCTGGGTGGCCGCGGCGAGATCGAAGATTTCGCCCTTGAAGATCCACACCTTGATGCCGATGATGCCGTAGGTGGTTTTCGCCTCGGCAAAGCCGTAGTCGATGTCGGCACGCAGCGTATGCAGCGGCACGCGACCTTCGCGGCTCCATTCGGAACGAGCGATCTCGGCACCGTTCAGACGACCGGACACGTTGATCTTCACGCCCAGCGCACCCAGGCGCATCGCGTTGCCGACCGAGCGCTTCATCGCGCGGCGGAACATGATGCGGCGCTCCAGCTGCTGCGCGATCGATTCGGCAACCAGCTGCGCGTCGAGCTCGGGCTTGCGCACTTCGCTGACGTTGATGTGCGTCGGGACGCCCATCATGTCGCTGACTTCCTTGCGCAGCTTCTCGATATCCTCGCCCTTCTTGCCGATCACCACGCCCGGACGG
>DASVLM010000559.1:0-8553 GCA_036384875.1 Noviherbaspirillum sp. | reverse complement strand
GCGTACTGTTTTCGATGCCGGTGGCGAAAATGAATCCAGGCGTCATTACCGAGTCTCCTGCCGTCAACAATTGCATGTATGACCTTGCATGCCGACAGGGGTTTCCTGCATGACGCGTGTTATCGCCGCTTCCTGCGGAGGAACAAATGTTGCGGCATGTCTACTGTCCCGCCATCCACTCTGTCTGCCCGGTATTTTTGGTGTGCGCCTTTACCGCGGCGAGGAAGCATCCGAGCGAAGCAAGCGACACCGCGAACAGAATCCCGAGCAGGCCCTGCGGCGCGGGGTTGTAGGCAATGAACGCGGCGCCGGCGAGCGGCCCCGCTGCCTTGGCCAGGAGCGACGGCCCTGCCAGCGCGCCGGAAATCGCGCCATAGTTTTTTCGTCCGAACAAGGCTTGCGGAATCGTGCCGCGCACGATGGTGAGCACGCCGTTGCTCATGCCGTACAGGATGCAGAAGGTTGCAATGGCGAATTCACGTTCGCCGAAGAAGAGCAGCGCCAGCAAGCCGGCGGGCAGGAAGGCAAACGTCAGCTTACCGACCGTCTGCGGTCGGATGCGATGGGCAAATGCCATCTCGCCGATACGCCCCGCCACCTGCATCGGGCCGATCAATGCCGACGCCCATACCGCCGCGCTCGCGGAATGGCCGAAGCGCTGCAGCATCGGAATCAGGTGCGCCGCCAGCACCGAGAAGATGAACAGGTTGGCGGCGAAGGAAAACGCCAGCTTCCAGAACACCGGGTCGCGCACGGCCTCATGCAGGGTGTAGTCGCGCGAGGCGTCGGCATGCACAACGGCCTTGCGGCGCTCGCCGGCAGGAATCAGTGCGTGCAACGGTGCGCACAGCAGGAGGTGGATGCCGGCATAGACGAGGAAGGTGTCGCGCCAGCCGAGCAGGCCGTTGAGCTTCAGTGTCAGCGGCCAGAACACCGTGCTGGCGAGTCCGCCGAACAGCGTGAGCACCGAAATGCCCTTGCGCGATTGCAGCAGGAACTCGCGGTTGATGGTGGCGAACGCTGCTTCGTAAAGCACCATCGCCATTGCCACGCCGATGACCGACCAGCCTGCGGCGTAGGCGGCGATCGAATGCCCGGTCGCCAGGAGTGCCAGCCCCGCCGCCGCGAGTACCGAGCCGCCGCCCATCACATACCGGCCGCCGTGGCGGTCGAGCAGCACGCCCATCGGCGTCGAGATCAGGCCGGACAGCAGCAGGCTCCATGAATACGCGCCGAACACCAGCTCGGTGCGCCAGCCGGTTTCGCGCTGGATGTCGGGCGCGACGATGGCAAAGGCGTAATAGAGCGACCCCCATGACACGATTTGCGTGAAGGCGAGAAAGCGGACGATCTTCCAGGGTTCGTTGCGGGACATGGGGAAATGGCGTGGGGTACTGTTGCCAGTGTAACGACTAACGCAAGAGCTTGCGCGCGGCGCGGATCAGCGTGGCCGACAGGCGTTCCATGCGCGGCGACTGCACTTTCCATGCATGCCAATAAAGCGACACGTCGGTCGGCTTGCCCGGCGCAATGTCTACCAGCGCGCCGCGCTTGTGCAGATCGCGCATCTGCAGTTCCGGCAACATGCCCCAGCCGAGGCCGAGTGCGATCGCCTGCATGTAAGGGTCCGACGCCGGCACGGTATGGCAAGGCCAGGCACCCTCCGGCAAACCGTAGTGCTTCAGCAGGAAGTCGGCCTGCAGCCGGTCCTTGCGGTTGAACACCACCACCGGCGCTTCGCGCAGCGCGGCGCGTGTCAAGCCTTTGGGGAACCAGTGCTCCTTGAAATCCGGCGAGGCCATGCAGCGATAACGCATCGCGCCGAGCGGTTCGGCGATGCAGCCGCGCATCGGCTGCGACTCGGTGGAAATGCAGCCGAGTGCGAGACCGGATTCGAGCAGGCTGTAGGTATGGTCCTGGTCGTCCACGGTGAGGTCGAGCAGCACCTGTTCGCTGATCAGAAAGCTGGCGAGCGCCGGCAGGAACCAGCTCGCCAGCGTGTCGGCATTGACCGCGATGGACACCGTGAGCGGACTTGCGACGTCGCCGGCAAAATCGGCCTGCAGGTCCTCCTCGAGGGCCTGCATGCGCTTGAGGGTCTGCAGCAGGCGCCGCCCGGCCGGCGTCGGGCGGCAGGGACGGCTGCGCACCACCAGCGGCGCACCGAGCGCAACTTCCAGCGCACGCACGCGCTGCGACACGGCGGAGGGCGTGAGATTGAGCAGCGCGGCAGCCTGCTCGAAGCTGCCGCTGTCGACAACGGCGAGCACCGCTTCGCATTGGCGGGAATCCAGTCTGGCAGGCATGGTTCAGAAAAATTAAGGTATCGCGAATTATATTAATCCTGCTTCATGTGCCGCGAAAGCCCGGCCACAATGCCGCATCGCCTCGCCACGGAAGAAACATGCTGTCCATCTACTTGAAAGGATTCGGCCTCGGCGCCGGGTTCATCGTTGCCATCGGCGCGCAGAACGCGCATGTATTGCGCATGGGTTTGCTGCGTCGGCATGTCTTGGCAACGGTCACCGTTTGCATCGCCTGCGAAGTGCTGCTGATTACCGCCGGCGTGGCCGGAGTCGGCACGCTGGTGGAACGCCATCCGCTATTGATGGCGATCGCACGCTGGGGCGGCGCCGCCTTCCTGCTGTGGTATGGCCTGCGCGCCTGGCGTTCGGCATTGAAGCCGCATCCGCTGGTGGCATCGACAGCACATCAGGCGCAAACGACACGCCATGCCGTTGCAGCCGTGCTCGCGGTGACGCTGCTCAACCCTCACGTCTACCTCGACACCGTGGTGCTGCTCGGTTCGCTCGGCGGACAACAAGGCCCTGACGGCAAATGGTGGTTCGCCGCCGGTGCAATGACTTCGGCCACGATCTGGTTCACGCTGCTGGGCTTCGGCGCGCGCCTGCTCTCGCCCCTATTCGCGCGCCCCGTTGCATGGCGCGTACTCGATGGCCTGATCGGCATCGTGATGCTGCTGCTTGCCGCCGGCTTGGCGTGGCCGGGCCGCTGAGAAAATACCGAAACCGCATCCCGCGATCCCGCCATCAGCGAACCACATCCCGTCCCGGAATCGCCGCCAGGATCGCCTCCACCGCCGGATGCTTGATCCTGCGCTCGTTCGAGATCGCATAGAACTGCTCACGCACGCCGGACAGCGCGCCTACCGGCACTGCACCGAACTGGTCGCGCACATCCTTCTCCAGCGCGGAAGACGCCGGGAACAGGCCGATGCCGCCACGGCCAAACGTGTTGAGCAAGGCGTTGTCGTCAAACTCGCCGACCACATCGGGCCGCACATCGTTGACTTCGAACCAATGATCGAGCCGGCCGCGGATCGCATTGCTGCGCGTCGGCAGCAGCAGCGGCGCACCGTCGAGGCTGGCGGGAAATTTCGGCTTGTAGCGTTTCGCGAGTTCCGCCAAGCCGAACAGCGCGATGTCGCTTTCGCCCAGCAGGTGGCTGAACACCTTCAGCGTCGTGCCCGAAGGAACGGGGCGGTCCGTCAATACCACGTCGAGCTTGTGCACCGACAGGTTGCCGAGCAGCGATTCGAAATCATCCTCGTAGCACACCAGCTTCACCCTCTGCGGCAGCTTCAGCGCGGCATCGAGCAGGCGAGCAGCAATCAGCTTGGGCAGGGAATCGGAAATACCCACCGTCAGGCGCATGGTCTTGCCGACGTCGGATTCGGCCAGCACATCCTGCATCTGCTCGCCGAGCAGGAAGATCTGGTCGGCATAACCGAGCGCAACACGGCCGGCTTCCGTCAGCACCAGACGCCTGCCTTGCGGCGCGAGCAGCGACTTGCCGAGCGATTGTTCCAGCAGCGCGAGCTGTGCGCTGATGGTTTGCACTGCGACGTCCAGGCGCTCGGCGGCGCGCGTGACGCTGCCTTCCTTGGCGACGACCCAGAAATAGTAGAGATGGCGGTAGTTGAGCCCGGTGGTTTTCATGCCGTTTCCTTCATGAGCATTGAGCAGTTTCAGGGAGGGGCCTTGGGTATTGGGGCGGGGAACATCTGCAAGACTTCCCTGTCTCCGGCTTCCAAGGAAAAAATTTAGCTACCCAAGATGCCCGTCAGGCCAAGGCTGTTAACTTATGCATTGCCTTTGTTCCCCGCCCCAATACCCAAGGCCCCTCCCTGAAACTGCTCAATGTTCATTCCAATATTTCGGTTTTAACGAAGTAAAGCTCAAATTATCTTCGCTTTTCCAAGAGACGCAAGAACCTTATATTGACCCTGTCGGACGAAAACCCCGTCCGCATCGTGCAATTCTGTCATTTCTCGAGGGAGAAACCATGAACGACCGCTATTCCTCCGTCCGTCCCACCACGTTGCGCACGCAAGGCACAACGACAGTGATCGACAGCGCCGCACATCGCGTGCTGCGCAACACCTACCTGCTGCTGGCGCTGACGCTCGGCTTTTCCGCCATCACCGCCGGCGCTTCCGCCGCATTGCGGCTGCCGCACCCCGGCGTGCTGCTGACGCTGGTCGGCTTCTACGGCCTGCTGTTCCTCGTGCACAAGTTCCAGGACCGCGCCGCCGGCATCGGCTTCACCTTCGCCCTGACCGGCTTCATGGGCTACACGCTCGGCCCCATCCTTGGCGTCTACCTCAACATGCCGCACGGCACGCAGATCGTCATGACCGCGCTCGGCGGCACCGCAGCCGTCTTCCTCGGCATGTCGGCCTATGCGCTCACCACGAAGCGCGACCTCAGCTTCATGGGCAGCTTCCTGTTCATCGGCATGATCGTCGCCATCGTCGCCAGCCTCGCCGCGATCTTCCTGCACCTGCCGGCGCTCTCGCTCGCGGTATCGGCCGTAGTCGTGCTGCTGATGTCGGGCATGATCCTGTTCGAGACGAACAACATCGTGCGCGGCGGCGAAACCAACTACGTGCTCGCAACGGTCAGCCTGTTCGTTTCCATCTTCAACCTGTTCACGAGCCTGCTGCAGTTGCTTGGCTTCGCCAGCCGCGACTAAGCATGCACCAAGCACAGAAGGCGTCCCGCGGGACGCCTTCTTTTTTCGTACAACCGCCGCACCCCGGACAACAACATGCTGGAACTCCTCACCTCCCCGCAAGCCTGGATCGCACTGGCGACGCTCACCGCGCTCGAACTGGTGCTGGGCATCGACAACATCATCTTCATCTCCATCCTTGTCGACAAGCTGCCGCGCGCGCAACGGGAAATGGCACGCCGCCTGGGCCTGTTCCTCGCGATGTTCATGCGCATCGGCCTGCTGATGACGCTGTCCTGGCTGGCGGGCATGACGGCGCCGCTGTTTTCGGTACTTGACTGGAGCTTTTCCGGACGCGACCTGGTGCTCATCATCGGCGGCCTGTTCCTGCTGTGGAAGAGCGTCGGCGAAATCCACCAGACCTTCGAAGGGGCGGAAAACGCGGCGCGCGAACCGAAGCGGCTCGGCTTCGCCGTGGCGATTGCGCAGATCATCGCCATCGACCTGGTGTTCTCGCTCGACTCCATCATCACTGCAGTGGGCATGGTCGATCAGCTGCCGGTGATGATTGCCGCGGTCATCGTATCGGTCGGCCTGATGATGTGCTTTGCGCGCTCGATCGGCCAATTCGTGTCGGACCATCCGACCATCAAGATGCTCGCGCTCTCCTTCCTGGTGGTGGTCGCGGTGGTGTTGATGGCTGACGGCTTCGGACACCATGTGCCCAAGGGTTACATCTACAGCGCGATGGCGTTCTCGGTGGTGGTGGAAATGCTGAACATCCGCCTGCGCCGCCGCACCGGGGCGGGCCTGCCTGCGCCACAGGCAAAAAGCGAATCCTGAGATAGCGCCCGGGCCGGCTGCCTCCCCCGCCCGGGCGCCGCACGCGTTGATGGCTTCTGGTAAGCTGGCGGACTTGCGGCAACTTCCCTCCGCCGCCAGTCCGCCACGGCACCGATGAGCAATCCCAGCAATCCCCTTCGAGAGTTTCCTTCCTTCCGCAATTTCTTTCTCTGCCGCATGGCGACGACCATGGCCAACCAGATGATGATGGTGGTCGTCGCGTGGCAGATGTACGACCTGACCCACAGTGCCTACGACCTCGGCATGGTCGGTCTGGCGCAGTTCCTCCCCTCGCTTGCACTGACGCTGGTGGTCGGCCAGGTCGCCGATCGCTATGATCGCCGCCGCGTACTGGCCTGGTGCCTGGCCGGCCAGCTCACAGTGGCCGCGATCCTCGTGGCCGGCACACTGGGCGGCTGGATCAGCCGCGAGGCCATCCTTTTGTGTTCGCTGGGGTTGGGTGCAGCCAAGGCATTCCAGATGCCGACGCAGCAGGCGCTCGGACCATTGCTGGTGCCCACCGCAGTATTGCCGCGCGCGCTCGCCGTCAGCTCGGCCGGTTCGCAATTCGCAATCATCACCGGGCCCGCGCTCGGCGGCTTCATTTATGTGGCCGGTGCACAGGTGGTCTATCTCGTGAGCGCCGCACTGTTCGTGCTGGCCGCCGCGCTGGTGCTCTCCATCAAGTTCGACCATTCGCCGGTGAAGCGGGAAGCGGTGAGCCTGCAAAGCCTGTTCGCCGGCATTTCCTTCATCTGGCATCGCAAGGAAGTGCTGGGCGCGATATCGCTCGATCTGTTCGCGGTGCTGCTAGGTGGCGCCACCGCACTGCTGCCGATCTTTGCGCGCGACATCCTGCACGTCGGCCCATGGGGACTTGGCCTGTTGCGTTCCGCGCCGGCGGTGGGCGCGTTCGCCATGTCGATCTGGCTGGCGCGCCATCCCATCCAGCGCCGTGCCGGCAAGACCATGTTCGCCTCGGTGGCGCTCTATGGCATCGCAACGCTGGTGTTCGGCCTTTCGACTTCCTTCATCGTATCGCTGGTGGCGCTGCTGGTGTCCGGCGTCTTCGACATGATCAGCGTGGTGATCCGGCAGTCGCTGGTACAGCTCGACACGCCGAACGAAATGCGTGGCCGCGTCAGCGCGGTCAATGCGATCTTCATCGGCGCATCGAACCAGCTCGGCGAATTCGAGTCCGGCATCACCGCCGGCTGGTTCGGCACGGTGCCTTCGGTGCTGGTCGGCAGCATCGGCACGCTGCTGATCGTGGCGGCGTGGATCAAGCTCTTTCCGCAACTGACACAGCGCGAACGCCTCGTCGACTGAACCGTCGCCTGAGCCGCACATCGGTCCGTCGATTACGCCGGAGGTAATGGAATGGATGAAAGCGGCTGCGCTATGATCGCCGCATGTCCATTGCCCTGCGCCTGCCATGATCACTGCACAGCCGCCTGCCTCGCCGCGTTCCGTCGGCGATTACCTGCGCGAATGGCGCCAGCGCCGCCGCCTCTCCCAGATGGACCTGGCGCTCGATGCGCAGATTTCCACGCGCCATCTGAGCTTCCTTGAAACCGGCCGTTCCACGCCCAGCCGCGAGATGGTGCTGCACCTGGCCGAATGCCTCGACGTGCCGCTGCGCGAACGCAATGCCTTGCTGATGGCGGCGGGCTACGCGCCGCTCTTTCCGGAACGCAGGCTGGACGATCCGGCATTGCAGGCGGCACGCAAGGCGGTGGAACTGGTACTGGCGGGACATGAGCCTTATCCGGCGCTGGCGATCGATCGTCACTGGAACCTCGTCCTCTACAACAAGGCGGTACCGCCGCTGCTGGCCGGCGTCGATACCACCTTGCTGCAGCCGCCGGTGAACGTCTTGCGGCTGTCGCTGCATCCGCAGGGAATGGCGCCGCGCATTGTGAATTACCGCGAGTGGCGCGCCCACTTGCTGGAGCGCTTGCGGCAGCAGGTGGCGGCCACGGCGGACCCTGTGCTGTCGGATTTGATGGAAGAACTGGCAGCCTATCCCGCGCCCGCCGATGCCGCGCAGGACGAAACAGGCAAGGAAGAATACGGCGGCGTGGTCGTGCCGTTCCGGCTGAAAACCGATGCGGGCACGCTATCTTTCATCAGTACCACGACGGTGTTCGGCACGCCGGTCGACGTCACGCTGTCGGAGCTGGCGCTGGAGTCATTCTTTCCGGCGGATGCGGAAACGGCGGCGCTGCTGCGTGCGCCCGGCTCAGTCGCGTAGCAAGGCTTCGAACTGCGCGGCCGGCACCGGCTTCGAAAACAGGTAGCCTTGCGCATAATCGCAGCCGCGTTCGGCCAGCAGCTGACGCTGCGCATCGGTCTCGACACCCTCGGCGATCACCTTCAAGCCGAGCTTGTGCGCCATCACGATCATCGCTTCGCACAGCGCGAGATCGTCCGATCCGGGCTCGAGGTTGCGCACGAAGGCCTGGTCGATCTTGATGTAATCGATGTCGAATTTCTTCAAGTAGGACAACGACGAATATCCGGTGCCGAAATCGTCGAGCGCGACCTGCATGCCGTTGTCGCGGAAGCGCAAGAGCTGGTCGGTGATTTCGGGCCGCGCATCCATCAGCAGGCCTTCCGTGATTTCCACAACGACGTTACCGCCCCGTATCTGCAAGTACTGCAGATGGGCGAGCCAGGCATCATGGTCAATGCCGCTGCTCTGGAACTGCACCGGCGAGACGTTGACGCTGACCT
>DASVLM010000558.1:0-3177 GCA_036384875.1 Noviherbaspirillum sp. | reverse complement strand
CTCGGGCGTCATCGCCGACCGCTTCGGCCGCCGCACCACGCTCGGCGCGCTGGCCTGCTTCATCGCGGTGTTCAGCGGTTTCGTGCCGCTCCCGATGGATGGCGGCGACACCGGCCAGACCATCTTCATTCTCGCGGGTTTCGCACTGCTCGGTTTGTCGTACGGACAGGCAGCTGGTGCGGTGACGGCCAACTTCCAGGCGCGCTTCCGCTATACCGGCGCGGCGCTGACGTCCGATCTGGCGTGGCTGGTGGGTGCCGGTTTTGCGCCGTTGGTGGCGCTCGGCCTCTCCGCGCATTTCGGTCTGGCGTATGTGAGCCTCTACCTGCTGTCTGGCGCGGCTGGTTCGCTGGCGGCATTGAGCCTGAACCGCGCACTGGAAATCAGGGACTGATGTATCCCGGCCGCAACCCGGGCTTGCCTCGGGTTGCGCCTTCGCTCCGCATCTCTCCGCATTACGTGCCCCGGTAGCGCCCGGGACTACGCGACTCTGCATTGCGTCATTTCAAAGACGCTTCATTTCCCAATGAACTCGCCCTCATGCCGCATATCAATGTGGTATGAGGCATTTCCTGAAAATTGCCGGCATCGCCATCGTCGTCCTTTGCAGCCTGTTTGCATTGACGCTGGCACTGCTTGCTTCGTTTGACTGGAATCGGGCGAAGCCTTGGTTGTCCGACAAGGTCAGCGCCGCTACCGGGCGATCGTTCGCCATCAACGGCGATCTGTCGCTCAGCTGGCAACGCCCGCCGCATGCCGATACCGGGTGGCAACGCATCATTCCCTGGCCGCACTTGCGTGCGCACGACGTCGTGTTCGGCAACCCGGACTGGGCCACCACCGGGCCGGACATGGCGCGCATACGGCAGGTCGACTTCACCATCAATCCATTTACCCTGCTGCACAAGACAGTGGCGGTGCGGTCACTGGTGTTGGTTGCACCGCACCTGAACCTGGAGCAAGGCACTGGCAACCGCGCCAACTGGCAGTTCCAGAATGAACGCAGGCAATCCGCCTGGCAAACGCAGATAAAAGACATCGGGCTGGAACAGGGGCGCGTGCGCTACGTGGACCCCGAAAAGAAAGCCGACTTCACGACCGATATCGACACCATGAAGGACGGCAGCGTGAAGTGGCGCTCGAACGGCCGCTTCAACGAGGAGGCGTTGAGCGGATACGGCACCGCAGGCGCCATCCTCTCGCTGCAGGCGAGCGACGTGCATTACCCGGTGAAAGCCGAACTTACCGTGGGACAATCGAAGATCACGATAGACGGCACGCTCACCAATCCCACGCATGCGAGCGCACTCGACGTCAACCTCAAGATACTCGGCGCCAGCATGGCTGACCTGTTCGCCTTCTCCGGCGTGCTGCTGCCGCAAACGCCGAAATTCTCCATCGAAGGACGGCTTGCCGGCAGCATCAAGCCCGGCGCCATTCATTTGCGTTACCAGGGTTTCAAGGGCAAGGTCGGTTCCAGCGACCTGGAAGGCATGCTCGAATTTATCCAGCAGCAGCCGCGCTCGGTGCTGCGCGGCGACATCGTTTCGCATTACCTCGATATTGCCGACCTGCGCCCGCTGATCGGTGCCGGCTCGCAGGATGAGGCAAAAAACAAGTCCGGCATCAAGCAGCCGCCCGACAAGCTATTGCCGGTGTCGCCCTTCAAGACCGACCGCTGGAAAACCATGGACGCGCAGGTGCAGTTCACCGGCGAGAAGATCATCGAATCGAAACGCTTGCCGCTGCGGCACATGAACGTGCGGCTGCGCCTGAATGACGGCGTGCTGTCGCTCGCGCCGCTGAATTTCGAGATTGCCGGCGGCAGCCTGAAAGCAGAGGTGCATATCGACGGCAGGAAGGAACCGGCGAAGGGCGAAATGACAGTGTCGGCGCGTGGACTGCGATTGCGCGAACTGTTCCCGACCATCGAAGCCATGCATGCCAGCGTGGGTCAATTGCATGGCGACGCTGCATTGAACGGTTCAGGCAATTCGATTGCGACCTTGCTTGCGACGTCGAACGGCAGCGCGCAGATGGTGATGACCGAAGGCAGCGTCAGCAAGTTCATCCTTGAAGCGATGGGCCTGAATATCGGCGCGGCTGTGGCGGCCAAACTGTTCGACGATCGCCAGGTGAAAATCAATTGCATGCTGGCCGACTTCGAGGCGAAGAGCGGCGTGCTGCAAACCAATACCTTCGTCGTCGATACCAGCGACGAGTTGATCGCCGTGAACGGCAACATCAACTTTGCTGATGAAAAAATAGCGCTCAAGATTCATCCGCAAACCAAGGGGCTGCGCCTGCTTTCCCTGCGCTCGCCCTTGCACATCGCGGGCACCTTCAAGAAGCCGGACATTGGCGTGGACAAGGGGCCGGTGGCGTTGAAAGCAGGTGCCGCCATTGCATTGGGCGCCGTGGCCGCGCCGCTGGCTGCGCTGGTTGCCTTGATTCATCCGGGAGCGGACGCGCAGAGCCCGTGCGGCACATTGACGTCGGCTGCCGCGAAATAGACTTCGCCATCACGCCTTCCAGTATTTCGAATACAACGCGAGCACATCGTTCTTGACGATGTCGGCACCGGTGTTTGCGTCCTCCACCACGATCGCGTATTCCGTCATGCTCGACGTGTTCTGCCGCCACTGCCAGCCGGTATATCCCACGCCGGCCGCATTCATGCGGCTCAATCCCGCATCGAGATAGAACTCGTCCGGATCGTCGCCGGTGCGCACGCCGAATTGCTGGATGAAGACCGGCACGTTACGCGTGTTCTTCATCGTCACCAATGCACCGAGGCGCGATTCGAGGTCGGTAATGTTTTGCGCCTGCGTCTTGCCGGTGTGGATGAAGAGGTCGCCGGTATAGACCACCCGGTTCGCCCAGCGCGGCGCGGCGATGTAGGCTTCGTCGCACAGGTTGATGTTGTAGGCGTCGCGCGCGCCGACGAGGAAGGGCGTGCGCTTGTCGCCGGTGGCATCCTCGATGGCCGCCATCAGTTCCTGGTAGAAGGCGGAAACTTCGGCGCCGTACGAGGAGTCGCGTCCGCCCAGCGGCTCGGGCAGCAACTCGTAGAAGGCAATGTTCGGCATGTCCTTCAGGATACCGGCGAGATAGATCCACGCTTCTTTGAACAGCTGGCGCTGCGTCAGGTCCGTCCAGAAATTGCGTCCGCCCGGA
>DASVLM010000557.1:0-4382 GCA_036384875.1 Noviherbaspirillum sp. | reverse complement strand
CCGCCAGCGCCGCTACGGCCTGTATGGCGAAGAGATCATCGTCTACAAATTCCGCTCCATGGCCGTGTGCGAGGATGGCGGCTCCATCAGGCAAGCCACGCGCGACGACAAGCGTGTGACCCCGTTTGGCGCCTTTCTGCGCAAGAGCTCGCTCGACGAGCTGCCGCAGTTCGTCAATGTGCTGCAGGGCCGCATGAGCATCGTGGGGCCGCGTCCGCATGCGGTGGCGCATAACGAGCTGTACCGCAAGCTGATCAAGGGCTACATGCTGCGCCACAAGGTCAAGCCGGGCATTACGGGTTGGGCGCAAGTCAACGGATTTCGTGGCGAAACCGACACACTGGAGAAGATGCAATCGCGCATCGAATACGACCTTGACTATCTCAGAAACTGGTCTCTCCCGCTTGATCTCTGGATTGTCGTGCGTACCGTTCGCGAAGTATTGCGCCGCAACAATGCTTACTGAAAAGTTCAAAAAATTGTCACAAATATCTCTTTGACAGGGCTGTGGTGAATGTGTAGAGTTGCGGTTCTAAAGTTAATCTTTTGACATTAAAAAATGTCGAAGAAGCAATTCTAATAAAAACGGCAACATTTTGGTGCAGTTCGCACCCAAAGTATGCAGGGAATTGTGAAAGGCATGCTGGGGAAGGCAGTAGACATCGCCGCAAAGGCTCGTTGGTCTTGGCAGATTTCTTGCTAAGTCGCTAATGGTCATTGTGTGTTTTTTATCTCGTTTCAAGGAGAGCGGTATGAAGAAGAAACTTAAATTGTTGTTGGCTACTATGCTTCTCGGTGCATCGGGTATGGCTGCCGCAACTGGTACTACCGTGCTGGATCAGTCCGGCAAGCTGACTGGCATGTTCGACCTTGCCACCTATGATTTCAACATCACCTCGGCAGGTACATATGACACCACCTTCGCGACTTCCAGCAAAGGCAATGGTTTCAATCTGGCCGGCTATGTCATCGATGAGAGCATCGGCGGCAAATGGGTGACAGTCGATAGCGGCAGTATCGGCACGACCTCGTTCACCGGATCCGCAGGCAGGTACATGGCCATCATTGGCGATATCGCTTTCCCTGCGAACAAGGTGAACTTCACGATCGACGTGACGAAGGTGCCGTCGCCGGTTCCCGAACCCGAAACCTGGGCCATCATGCTGCTCGGTATCGGCTTCGTGATCTATCAGGTCCGGCCGCGCAAAAACCGCGGTTCGACCGCCATTCCGCGTTTCAGCTGAGAGCGTCGGCATCTCTGAAACATCTCGGCGAGCGGCCCCAGATTGAGCCGCGCACCGGATTTTTCGAGATGCCACGAAGTAGAGGAAGAATGGCGGGCTATCCGGTGCGCCATTCTTCTTCCTGCGCTACCTGAAGTCGGTTTTGCCGCTTTACCTATCGTTGGTATCTCTTTCAAGAAAAACGAGAAAAGTCCGCAGGCTTTCGCAACCATCCTGGCCAGCATAACGAAATGAAAACGAATTTTTCCCGTTCCGCAAAGGCGGAGCAGAACAAGAGCCGGACCAAGTTCCGCCGCGGCGCCGCGCATGCTGCCGTACTTGCCTTGTCACTGGCTGCGCTGGGGTTGGCCGCTTGCAGCCGCAGCGACAGCGAAAGCAAACCCGGCCAGGCGCTGGTGCGGGTCAACGGCGACGAAGTCACCGTCTATCAGCTCAACGAGGAACTGCGCCAAGCCGGCAACGCGGACGCCGATCCGGCGACGCAACGCAAGCAATTGGTCGCGGCACTGGTGGATCGCCAGTTGCTGGTCGATGAAGCGCGCAAACAAAAGCTCGACCGCGACCCCAACGTGGTCGAGGCGATAGAGCGTGCCAAGTCGCAGATACTGGCCCAAGCTTACCTGAAGACCAAGGTGGCCGACCTGCCCAAGCCGGACAAGGCCGAGATCGACGCCTATTATTCGGCGCACCCGGAATTCTTCGCGCAGCGCAAGCTGTTTGAGATGCACCAGTTCGCTGTTGCTTCCAAGGATTTCAGCAACGAGTTGAAGGGCGTGATGGACAACGCCAAGTCGCTCGACGAAGTGGCGGCATGGCTCGATGCGCACAAGATCGACTACGCGAAATCGCAAGCCATGCGCACTTCGCAGGAGTTGCCGCCGCAGATCCTGTCCAAGATGCAGGGGCCGGAAAAGACAGAGATGTTTTTGCTGCATAACGACAGCAAGACGCTCCTGATGTCCGTCACGGCGGTCAAGGACATGCCGGTCGGCGCCGAAGCTGCCGCTCCGGAAATCGCACAATTCCTTGCCAATAAGCACGGCCAGGAAGCCGCCGATGCCGAACTCAAGCGCCTGCATTCGACAGCAAAGATCGAATATCTGAACCCGGACATTGCCGGCGCTGTCGAAGACAAGTCCGTAGCCGCCCGCGATACGAATACGGCAGCGGCGCCTGCCGATGCCGCCGCGACCGCAACGACTGCGGCTACTGCAGCGTCAGCGGCGACCACCCAGGCCAAGGCTGAAGTCGACCCGCACAGCATCAAGTGACGTCCTGCGGCACCAGAAGTCACAACGAGAAACCAAGGAAAAGGATTGGACGTGATCGCTAAAACCATCAAACTTTTGCTCGGCGCTTTTTTCATGCTGAGCTTCATGCAGAGCCAGGCTGCGGAGGAAAGGCGCGATTTCCATCTCGGGCCCGGCGATTCCATCCACGTTGCGGTGTTCCGCAGTCCCGAGCTCACACTCGATACGCGCGTCGGCGAGGACGGTACGATCAATTTCCCCATGGTCGGGCTGGTTCGAGTCGGCGGCGGCACCATCACCGAGGGGGAAATGCACATTGCCAAAGCCTTGAAGGACGGCGGCTTCGTGCAGAACCCGCAGGTCAACATCACCGTCGTCACGGTGCGCGGCAGCCTCGTGTCCGTGCTGGGGCAGGTGACGCGTCCGGGACTGTATCCGCTCGATACGCCTAATTTGCGGCTGTCGGAGATTCTGGCCGTTGCCGGCGGCGTGGCCCAATCCGGCGGCGACCGCGTGATCGTCAAAGGCGTGCGCAACGGCCAGCCGTTTCGCAAGGAGATCAACCTGAGCGGCATCTTCGTCGACAATAAGGAAAACGACGACATCATCATCCGCGAACGCGACGAAATCTACGTGCCGCTGGCGCCGATGTTCTACATCTACGGTGAAGTGCAGAAGCCGGGCTCCGGCGTGATCGTGCGCGACATGACGGTGATCCAGGCGCTGGCCCAGGCTGGCGGTCTGACGCCGCGCGGCACCGAACGCAACATCGAATTGCGGCGCCGCCTGCCCAATGGGCAGACGCAGAAATCCCACCCCGAGATGACGGACAAGATCGAACCCGATGACGTGCTGTACGTGCACGAAAGCCTGTTCTGACGCTGCGCGTCCAGCCATATCGAAAGCAAACACCATGAGCTTCCTGCAAATCCTTTCCATCCTGCTGGCGCGCCGCCGCGTCATCTTCTGGGTGTTCCTGATCGTGGTGGCCACGGCCACGACGCTGAGCTTCATCCTTCCCAAGTCCTATACGGCGGAAACCACGGTCGTGGTCGATGTCAAGAATCCCGACCCGGTGGTCGGCGCCATGCTGCAGCCGACGGCTTTGCCGGGCTACATGGCGACCCAGGTCGACATTCTCACCAGCGACCGCGTGGCGCGCACGGTGGTGCAGATGCTCGGTTTCGACAAGGAACCGACGCTGATCGCGCGCTGGCGCGAGGATACCGACGGCAAGGGTACCGACTTCGTCGGCTACATGGCCGACAAGCTGCAGCGCAAGCTCGACGTCAAGCCGTCGAAGGAAAGCAACGTCATCAGCATCCAGTTCACCGCTGGCGACCCCAAGACGGCAGCGGCGGTGGCCAATACCTTCGCCAAGGCGTATCTGCAGACCAATGTGGATTTGATGGTCGAACCGGCCAAGCGCTATACCGACTGGTTCGCCGACCGCACCAAGAAGGTCAGGGAAAAGCTCGAGCAGCAGAACGCCCAGCTGTCGCAGATGCAGAAAGACAAGGGCGTGGTCCAGCTTGACGACCGGCTCGATTCCGAAACGGCGCGCCTGAACGACTTGATGGCACAGTTGACGATCCAGCAGGCGCAGCGTAGCGAGGCGCAGTCGCGCGAGCACGTTGCCACGCTCAACCCCGATACCGCTCCCGACGTATTGAACAATCCGGTCGTACAAAGCCTGCGCACAACAATCACCGCGGCCGAAGGCAAGCTGCGCGAAGCCTCGAATACGCTGGGCCAGAACCACCCGCAGATCAAGGAGCAAAGGGCCGAGATCGAAGAATTGAAGGCCAAGCTGCGCACTGAAATCTCCGCCGTGGCGAGCAGCCTGAACGCCAACGCCATGGTCAACTCGCAAAAGGAAGGCGAGCTG
>DASVLM010000556.1:0-4819 GCA_036384875.1 Noviherbaspirillum sp. | reverse complement strand
CCTGGTGATCGGCTATTTCGCACAGCACCAGCTCGAGATGCTGCGTCATGACGAGTCGCCGCTGTGGCACCTGTCCCGCATCGCCCCCGACGTGCGCGAGCAAGAGCTGCGCAATTTCCTCGGCAGCTTCAATTTCGGCGGCGACATGGTCACCAGCAAGATCGCGCCGTTTTCCGGCGGAGAGAAAGCACGCCTTGCACTGGCACTGATCGTGTGGCAGCGCCCCAACCTGCTGCTGCTCGACGAACCGACCAATCACCTCGACCTCGAAACGCGTGAAGCTCTCACCATGGCTCTCGCGCAGTTCGAAGGAACGCTGATGCTGGTATCCCACGACCGCCACCTGCTGCGTGCCACCACCGACCAGTTCATGATTGTCGCTGAGGGAAAGCTCCAGGCTTTCGACGGCGACCTCGATGACTATCGCGATTGGCTGTTCAAGACCAAGCTGGCAGAAAAAGTCGCAGCGCCGGCGAGTGACACCAAGGCGCAGGCCGAACAGCCATCCGTTGATCGCAAGGAGCAGCGCCGCCTCGAAGCCGAGGAACGCCAACGCCTCGGTGCGCTGAGGAAGCCGATCGAAAATCGTGTCAGGAAGCTGGAAGAGCAGATGGCCAAATTGCAGGAAAAGAAGGCCGCAGTCGATGCACGGCTCGCCGATCCGGCAGTTTACGATGCAGCGAACAAGGAAGAATTGAAGACGCTGCTGCTGACGCAGGCGGACTGCACGAAGCAGCTCGAACAGGTCGAAGCCGAGTGGCTTGAACAGCAGGAAGCGCTGGAGCGCATTGCTTGATCTGTTGCCTCAGATCAGGCGCTGCACCATCCATCCAGCGCCGGCGAATGCCGCGACCAGCGAGCAGGCAAGTACCACTTTCTCCTGCAGGTCGACACGAAACGTCCGGCGAACCAGCCATACCAGCGCGAGCAGTGCGACAACGAAAAGCATCTGCCCCAACTCAACGCCGAGGTTGAATCCCAGCAGACCGAGCGTTCTGTGTCCTTCCGTAAGCCCTGCTTCAGTCAGTGCCGACGCAATACCAAGGCCATGCAGGAGGCCGCACGCAAATACCAGCGGCACCCTGTGGCGCGTCGCGGACTGACCACGCCGCAAGTTGTCTATTGCGAGCAGCACAATGCTTGCCGCAATCAACGGCTCTACTACCGTCGCAGGCACTTTCACGATATCCAATGCGGCGAGCGTCAACGTGATGCTGTGCGCAACGGTGAAGCTCGTAATGACGCTCAGCCAATAGCGCCAGCCCATTCCCACAACCAGCACGGTCAGCAGGAACATCAAGTGATCAGCTCCAAGCAGGATATGCTCCATGCCGGTTGCAACGAACGACATGAACGTATGCCAGGTGCCGCTGAAAAACCGGTAATCCGTTCTGTGCCTTGACATGATGGTGGCGTCAGTATCGCTGCCTTTCAGCACACGCATTACCAGTTGCGAATCTGCAGTCGCAGGCGCCTCGAAAAAATCCGCATGCAATTGCAGCGAATCGACAGCGCCAGGCCATTGGAAGCGACGAACCGCCACCACATTGTCCGACGCCTTCGCCATGCCGTCGCCCACATGCGACAACAGCAGATCCGAAAAGATGAGCTTCCCCAGTTGCCCGCCGTTGCTCAGTAACAGCATCCGGGAAATCTGTTCGTCGAGGGAAGCGCGATGCGTATTGATTTCAGCCGGGTCGATCAGTCCGTCGTGATTGTCGTCGAAGCTTGAAAGCGCGGAGACGGGGATAGCGACTACTGCGTAGGCTGAATCGCCGACCAGGCGCACCGCGCCCTGCCCGCTTGGCATGAGGTGAGCGAAAGAGAGGGCTGGCAGGCTCCACGCCAACAATCCTGCGCAGAGCCCGCGTACGAATCTTGCTGCGAGCCTCATATCAATTGCTCGCCGTGCCGTTGTAGGACGGCGTTCCCTTCACGCAGCGCTGGATATAGGGATAGGTGTCGGTGATGTAGTAATGATAGATTCCGTTTGGGAACTCCGGCGTCACACCAAATCTTCCATTGCATTCATCGAGGTCGCCAAGACCGGCGACGTACTCGTAATCCTGCGTGAACGTGCCCATGGCGACGATGCTGGTCGATGGCCGCCCGCTGTCCGGCGTCGTCTTCATGCGGTAGCTGGACGTCATGACCTTGATCGCGCTGGTCGCATCGGTTGCGGTACTGTAACCGTAGCGGGCATAGATGGGGAAGCCATCCAGCGCAAAGCCGACCAGCGTCATGGCCGTCCCCTTGCCCAGCTTGCTAAGGTAGGCTTCCGGCATGCCGTGATAATGATAGGTGCCATCCGGTTGGACGTGGGCATTGCTGGAATCGACGCCGAACGGGAAGTAGGTCTGGTTCAGCGCCTCGATTTTCCATACGCCGGCGTTCTGGTAGCTCTCGGCGGTGGCCGGATCGAAGGAGACGCTGTTGTTGGCGTAGCCGATCTTGTGGGCAACCGAGGTGGCCGTTCCCGTGGAGACCGGCATCAGGGTATTGCTGTACTGCACCGTAACGGCACCGATAGCATTCGGATTGCCCGAGTTCGGGAAGGTGCCGGTGGTGTGATCCGGCACGCCATTGCCGCTAATTGTACGCAGCGTGCTGGAGCAAGTGATGGAGACGATACTGGTGAGCTTTACCGACGAGTTGTAGACGCTTTGGCTGAAGGGGCACATCACTCCCGCCGTCGTTACCGTTCCAGACAGCGCCGCAGTCGGCGTCACGCTCATGCTGGTGGATGCTGCGCCCGTACCCGCCGAGTTCGTTGCCGTAACCGAGCATGCGTATGAGCTTCCGTTAGTCAGCCCGCTGACCTTGATCGGACTTGCAGTAGCACTACCCGTCCTGGTTCCTGCGCTTCCTGTGCAGGACGCTGTATAACTGCTGACTGTTGCACCTCCGGTCGATGACGGCGCGGAGAACACGACAGTCGCGCTGGCGTCACCTGCCGTGACTGATGTGATGGTTGGCGCACCGGGAACGGTTACCGGCGCCACGACATTGTATGCAGTGAAGGTAATGCCATTCTGGATATCGCCGGCAACCTGGGACTGGTTTTCCGTGGATTCCGAGAAGTTATACAGCAACTGCGCGCGCGAAATTTTGTTCTGATCAAGGTAACTGACGTGGAATGCAAGACCGGCGTCGTCGGGACTGCGATGCAAGGCATTCAGATAAAGCTGCGTAACGAATTGGGTATTCGTGGTGTTGCCGTACTTTTGCTGGTACTCGGCACTTGCTGCAAAATTCTGGGCCAGCTGAAGCAAGGTCAATCCGGACGTTTCCACGGCGGCAATCTGGAATCCGAGACCAACGAGATCCGGCTGCCGATCGAACGTCGCCTTGTATAGGCGATACACCTGGCCGGCCGTTCCATCGGTATCAAATGCGAGCGCACTGTCCGCAAAGTACAAACGCTGGACATTAGGCAAGGTCGAGGTTCCTTCCTTGCCCACGTTATCGACCACGGTCACCGTGGTTCCGGATTTGGTTACCGTGTAGTTTGCTCGATTGCCGGAAAAAAACGCACTTGAAAGACCGCTGACAATCGTCGTTTGGGCAAGCAGACGAGGTGCAGCCGAGTTGGCGACGCTACCGTTGTCACCGCCGCAACCATGCAGGATCGGCAAGGCTAGCAGGATGCAAAGTGCTCGATTTTTCATGAAGTCCTCCCAGGATCATATTGTTGGTTTTTTTGAGTCGTCGCGGCATGCCGGAATAGAAGCCGGTGCGATAGTGATACAAGCGTAAACGGCGATTTTGCAGAAAATGTGGAGAAATTATAAAAGCCGGGTTACCTGCCGGTGATAACATGATTTCATCCACTGGCACTTCCAATACCCGAATTTGTGATGACACCATCCATTGCCCCCCCGCTGCGCGGCATACGCGTACTGGATCTCACCCGACTCCTCCCCGGCCCTGCGGCCACCATGCACCTCGCCGACATGGGCGCGGAAGTGATCAAGATCGAAGACCCGGGCGCCGGAGACTATGCCCGTACGATGGGACCGGTTCGCAAGGAAGTATCCCAATTCTTTGTCGCGGTAAATCGTGGCAAGCAGTCAATCCGGCTCGACTTGAGAGATCCAGCCGAGCGTGACCGGTTTCTTGCGATGGTAGAGACAGCGGATGTCGTCGTCGAAAGTTTTCGCCCGGGCGTGATGGACAAGCTTGGCATTGGCTGGGAGACGCTCAGGAAGCGCAATCCCGGTCTCGTCATGTGCGGGATTTCCGGCTACGGGCAGGACGGCCCGCTTTCGCAGATGGCTGGGCACGACATCAACTATGTCGGATACGCCGGCATGCTGGAACAAAACGTGGGCCCCGATGGCGTTCCTGCACTGTCCAACCTGCAGGTCGGGGACCTGCTCGGCGGCACGCAGGCTGCTGTGCAAGGCATTCTTGCCGCGCTGCTGGCGGTGAAGATGGGCGGGCCGGGACGATTTGTGGATGTGTCGATGACCGACGCGGTATTTGCCCACAACATCATGCCGCTGGTCGCCGTGAACAACACGGGCCGCCCCGCGCCGCCCGGCAAGGACCTGCTGACGGGCGGTGTTCCCTGCTACAACGTCTATCGCACCAGCGACAATCGATTCATGGCGGTCGGCGCTCTCGAGTTGAAGTTCTGGCAATTGTGCTGCGAGGTGCTGGAACGCCCCGACCTGAAGACGCGCCACTGGAGCCTCGGCCAGGAAGTGGGCGGCGAGGATGCGATGGCGGTAAAGGCCGAACTCGATGCCATTTTCGCGACCAGGTCAATGAATGACTGGACCGAGCGCTTTTCCAGTGCGGATTGCTGTGTGACGCC
>DASVLM010000555.1:0-2451 GCA_036384875.1 Noviherbaspirillum sp. | reverse complement strand
TTCATGTTGCTTATCCCTTAGGTTTGATCAGTTCGAGTATGACCCGGATATTCATCTGTACGGGTGAGCAGACGATAAATGCGAAGGGGGAACGCTTCCAGTGGTTTGGTGCGACGCATCAACGCGCGTGGGCAAAAACTGCTGCGCCCAGGCAGATACGTCGCGTTTTCACAACAACAATATGATGCAAAAACAACAAAAACAAATTTATTGGCGCTTATTCCTCAATTAATACCGGCATGTGAAATACAGCAATCATGTAGTGATCTTGTAAAAATTCCTGATGACACTAGGTAGAATTTCTGATGCATGGAGCCTTCGCAGGTTGTTATGCTTCTACTTCCCGGCAGTTTCGCACCTGTCGGGGATATACACTCACGCACATATATAAAAATACAACATGGCAAATCGGGATCAACTGCGGATTATCCGCGCTGCCCGTGCCGGGGATACGTCTGCGCAATTGGCGCTGGGAAGGCATTACCTGTTCGGTGGCGATGGACTGCCACAGAACTACGCTACTGCCTTGTACTGGCTTGATCGCGCAGCCCACCAGCAAGTCCAGGAAGCCTGGATCTTGATCGGCACGCACATTTCTTTCGACGTGGCGCAACGCGCTGCAAACATGCCTCGACTGCTCGAATGGTACGAGAAGGCGTTCGATGCAGGCGTCATGCAAGCCGGCCTGGCACTGGCGCAGCTGGTACAGGCACGGCATGGCGACACGGCCGACCCGGCGTTGCGCGAGAAAGCGGCGCGCGCCATGCAAGCGGCTGAACGCGCGGGCATTGCCGACGCTCGGCACCTCTTCGCACAGCAAGGACATGAGCCCGCTGCGCGCGCGCCGGCCCATGAAAAGCGCAACGCGTCCCTCTCGCCTGGGCATCCGGCGGGAGCGGCCGAAGCCGCCTTGCACGCAGCGCGTCGTGCGCTGGCGGAACGGGCCTGGGCAATCGCCGACTACGCTGCCTTCCTGCGCTGGACCTTGCCGCATGCGCGCAACCTGGCTCGCCGCTCCGCGCCAAGGCCGGGGTAATCGCTGATGCAGGAAGATGTCTTTTCGGAAGAAGAGGTAAGGCTGCTGGCGCGATGCGGGTATGCCCTCATGCGCATACCCGACGGCGACCAGAATGAAGCGCGCTTCTTCCTCGAATGCGCCGCCAATGCGGGGGACAGCGAAGCGAGCCTGTACCTCGGATTGTGGCTTGCACGGATGGATGTTTCGGGCAAGCGCGACGAGTCGCTCGCGGGTTCGGCCAATTACAAGGAGGCGATCTCCTGGCTGACGCGCGCCGGCGAACAGGGTATTGCCGAAGCGTGGTTCGCCATCTCCAGGATTTACCTGAAATCCGAATTCTCGCTGCGCAACCTGGACGAATCGCATGGCTACCTTGTGAAGGCCGCCGAGGCTGGGTACGCCGCTGCGCAAGCCGCGCTGGGCAGCTGGATCTGGCGCAGCCGGAAGAACGATGCGTCGAAGGACGTGGAAGCCGTCTACTGGCTGCAGCTGGCCGCGGCACAGGGCTGCGACGAGGCCTGGCCGCTGCTGGAGAAGCTCGCCTCCCGCGCCGAACCCGCTTCGTGGGCACTGGCAGCGCAGCAGCACTTGAACGAACAGGCGTTCAGGGTTCCGCACGTCCTGATGGCGCGCGTTGCCCTCGCTGCGCGTTTCGGCTTGTCGGTCCCGGAAGCACTGCTGGTCGACCCGGACAAGGCGGATCACGGCCATTGCCTGGAGATCGACATCCGCAGCCACTATGCGCGCGGCAAGCGCCGTCTCATTCTGGTGCAGACGCCGGAGGACCGTCAGGCGCTTGACGACATGAAGCGGTTCCTCGTCGGCCTGGATTGCAGCCCCGACGGCCCGGAAGGCAATTACCGGCAACGCCTGTACCGGCTCAAAAAGCTGGTGCCGGATCAATAGCACCTCGCGCACCTCGCTCGCTCCGCCGCAGCCTGAATACCGATATCGCGTCCGACAGTCGATGCGACTGGTCGGCCAGCGTCGCTGCTGCCGGTTCGTCCTCGGTGAAGCCGCTGACCTCGATGGAGTAGCGATTCACCTAGACAATTTTTCCCGTGAAGTCGGTCTTGGAAACGATCGTCAAGTCGTCACGCTGTTTGCAGACGAATGCCGTGCCACGCGAAGAGCGTTTGCCGGCTTCAAACATTCCCTTCCACTGTGTTCGCTCATCGCCATCACATCGCGATTGCGACACGTGAATCTTTCAGCATGCCGCGCGTGCAAGAAGCAGCACTTTATCTTTTCCATTCAATGACTTGCGCGTCCCCGCCGGACGATTCGCAGGTGCTGGCACACTCCCTGCTGTATGTCGATCGAGTGCAACACAACGCTCACCACCGAAACCCGAATCGATATCCACTTTAGGAGAACCACCATGAAGACCCTGACCATCAAAGACCTGTCCCTCGCCGCCGACCTCGACACCT
>DASVLM010000554.1:0-2509 GCA_036384875.1 Noviherbaspirillum sp. | reverse complement strand
CGATTTCCGCGGAGCAGGACATGGCGCGTAGCCTCCTTTACCGACTTCAGCAAGCGGTCCGGAACATCTGGCATAGCGTACAGAAGTCGGATTTTTCCTTTCTGGAGGCAGCGTTTGAAAAACTGTTCCAGTTCGACCGCTTCTGCCGTCACCGCAAGCTCGACCTATATGTCATTCCTACCGTGCGGAATGTGACCCGCGAAGCCGACGCCTTGCTCGAGCAGTTGGAAGCGTTGCGGGAATCCGGCCTCGCAACCCTGCGTACGGCGCGTGAACGTCTTGTAGCGGCTTTCGACGGCGGCAATGTGCGTACGCATGAAGCGATCCACGCGATGGAGACCTTTGTCGGCAACATGCAGACAAAGCTGGCGCGGGAAGAGTCGGAGCTGTTTCCATTATTGCGCAGGTTGTTGTCGGTTGAAGACTGGTTCTCCATCGCGGCGCAGTTTCTGGCAGACGACGCCGGCTCGCGCAACCGGGAACGACAGCCGCGCGCGGTACGCCGCGAGGCGTCGATGGCTCTCGGCCGCTCGACCGTTAATTGATTGCACTGCAAGAGGCGGGCCTATTCCCGTCTTGCGCCGCATCGTTTTTCTTGGCAATGTGTGGCCCACGAATTGAACCGGACTGCACATGCCAAAGCTTCTGAAGTTCACCAAATTCTCGCTTCGAGATTTCCTTGTTGCCGCAGGTCCCGCAGTGGTCGGTGTCGTCACTACCTGCCTGCTTGCGTACCGGCTCGTTGACCCGGCACCTCCGTCGGAGGTCACGCTCTCGACCGGGCAAGATAATAGTGCGTACCAGGCATTCGGCGAGCGTTACCAGGCCGCACTGCGCAAATATGGCATTGCCGTCAAGCTGAAGCCTTCGCAAGGTTCGCTTGAAAACCTGCAACGGCTGGATGATCCGCATTCCGGTGTGGATATCGCCTTTGTGCAGGGCGGCTCCACCGATGAGAGCGAGGCGCAACGCAAGGGACTGGCTTCGCTGGGCAGCCTGTTCGTCGAGCCGGTATGGCTGTTTACGCGTAGCGCAAAGGGCATCCGGCAACTCAAGCAGCTCAAGGGCCTGAAGGTCAATGTCGGGCCGGAGGGGAGCGGCACGCCCGCACTGTTCAAGCGCATCCTCGCGTCCAACGGCATTGAACCCGATACACTGAAACTCGGAACGCTGGAAAATACGCCCGCTACCGTCGCGCTGCTGGACGGACGTATCGACGGACTGGTATTCAGCTCCGCCCCCGATGCGCCGCTGATCCAGATGCTGTTGCAGACGCCGGGCATCAGCCTGTTCGACTTCACTCAGGCCGAAGCCTACACGCGACGCTTCCCCTTTCTCTCGCACGTGGTTCTGCCGCGCGGCATTGTCGATCTCGGACGCGATCTGCCGGCCAAGGATTATCAGTTGATTGCTCCAACTGCGACGCTGGTCGCACGCGAGGACCTGCATCCGGCGCTGGTGGACCTCTTTGTGCAGACTGCTTCTGAAATTCATGGTGGTGCAGGGTGGTTCCACCGGAAGGATGAATTCCCGACGGCGCGTTATTCCGAGATACCGGTCTCGCCGGTCGCGCAGAAGATCTACAAGAACGGACCGCCGCTGCTGCAACGCTACCTGCCGTTCTGGCTCGCGAATTTCTTTGAGCGCATGTGGGTGGTTGTGGTGGCGCTTGGTGCGCTGATATTGCCGCTGTCGCGCGTTATTCCGCCGCTCTATGTGTGGCGAGTGAGGTCGCGCGTCTATCGCTGGTACGGTCTGCTGCGCTCAGTTGAGCAGGCTATAGAAGGTGTGCCGGAGGAGAGGCGGGATGAGGTGTATCGCCAGCAGTTACGGCGCCTGAACGAGATCGAGGAGAAGGTCAACCGGATATCCATTCCTCTCTCGTTTGCGGACGAACTCTACCGTCTGCGCAGCCACATCAATTTTGTGCGCAGGCGCGTCGCCGATTTGATAGCGAGTCGGATCAAGCCGGTTTCTGCCTGACTGGCCGCCGGTTCAGGCGCCTATCCAGGGCAGGCCGGCCTTGCACCATCCGCCAACCGTCTTGCGGTGGCCTTGCGCATCCTTGTCGCCCTCGAAACCTTCGAGTATGTCGAAGCAGTTGCGATATCCGTTTTCGGTTGCCAGCCTGGCCGCATGTCGTGAACGCACGCCGGAACGGCACAGGAACAGCAGCACTTCGTCCTGGCCTGCCGCCTGCGCCAGTTGTTCGAGAAAGCGCGGATTCGACACGCCGCCAGGGTAGGTGTTCCATTCGATCGCCGCATGCTGTGCTTCGGGAACGGCGACGCGCCCCACCCAGTCGCGCTCCGCGTTGGTCCGCACATCTATCAGCTTTACGGACGGGTTCTGTTGCAGCAGTGTGAATGCTTCCTGCGGTGTCACGGCGCCGGCATACGGCATCTGCTTTTCCTGACCGCGACTGCGGGCGTTTGCGAGAATGTCGGTAGTCATCGAAGTCCTTCAAAAACAAGTCGTTTATCTTTTGCTACCCGGATTATAGTGATTT
>DASVLM010000553.1:0-13959 GCA_036384875.1 Noviherbaspirillum sp. | reverse complement strand
GAAGAGCTTTCCCACCTCATGAAGGTATTTCGCGGACTTCCCAACGCCGTATCGCGCGCGCCTTGCGCCTTGACGATCGGCAACTTCGATGGCGTGCATCGCGGCCACCAGGCGCTGCTGGCGCACGTGCGCGAGGCTGCGACCCGTCTTGGCGTCGAGGCAGCAGTGATGACCTTCGAGCCGCATCCCCGAGAATTTTTCGCCCGCATGGCCGGCGACCTGTCGAAATCCCCCGCCCGTATTGCCAACCTGCGCGACAAGCTGCAGGCACTCGACAATGCCGGTGTCGATCGCGTGATCGTCGAGCATTTCAATGCCCACTTCGCCTCGATGTCCCCGGCGGATTTCGTCGAAAAGGTGCTGGTGCAGGGATTGCACGTCAAATGGCTGATGGTGGGTGAAGATTTCTGCTACGGCGCCAAACGGGCGGGCAATCTTGCATCGCTGGTCGAGGCCGGAAAAAAGTACGGATTCGAAGTAGTGGCGCTGCCCGCCGTCATGAACGAGGGCGTGCGCATTTCTTCCTCGGCCATTCGCACGGCGCTGGCCGCCAGCGACTTCCCGCTCGTCGCGCAACTGCTCGGCCATCCGTATGCGATTTCCGGCCATGTCATCCACGGCAAGAAGCTTGGCCGCACCATCGGTTTCCCGACCCTGAACCTGAAGATCGCGCACAAGCGCCCTGCCCTT
This sequence comes from Noviherbaspirillum sp., assembly GCA_036384875.1. GTDB lineage: Bacteria > Pseudomonadota > Gammaproteobacteria > Burkholderiales > Burkholderiaceae_D > Noviherbaspirillum. Next base: position 13,269 of record DASVLM010000553.1, on the reverse strand, counting down.
TCCGGCATCTTCGTGGTGCAGGTGCACGGATTGGAAGAACATCCGGTGCACGGCGTGGCCAGCCTCGGCGTGCGCCCAACGGTGGAAGATGCCGGCCGCGTACTGCTCGAAACCTATCTCTTCGATTACAACCGCCAGTGCTACGGCAAGCTGGTGCGCGTGGAATTCCTGAAGAAGCTGCGTGACGAGGAAAAGTACCCCGACCTCGCGACGCTGACCGCCGCGATCGAGCGCGATGCGGAACAGGCGCGCGAGTTCTTCAAGCAACGCGAAACGCAAGCAACATCCGCCACCGACCGAATTTGACGATCAGGCGTTTTCCCCGCGTTTGATCAACCGCATTTTTACGATAGTGACCATCATGTCCGACGAAAAGAACAAGTACCCGGTCAACCTGACCGACACCGCCTTCCCGATGCGCGGCGACCTCGCCAAGCGCGAACCCAAGTGGGTCAAGGAATGGCAGGACAAGAAGATCTACCAGCGCATCCGCAAGGCATCCGCCGGACGTCCGAAGTTCATCCTGCACGACGGCCCGCCTTATGCGAACGGCGACATCCACCTCGGCCACGCCGTCAACAAGATTCTGAAAGACATGATCGTCAAGTCTCGCAACATGGCGGGCTTTGATGCACCTTATGTGCCGGGCTGGGACTGCCATGGCATGCCGATCGAGATCCAGATCGAAAAACAGTATGGCAAGGGCTTGCCCACCGCTGAAGTGCAGACAAAGTCGCGCGCCTATGCGAACGAGCAGATCGAACGCCAGAAAAAGGATTTCATCCGCCTCGGCGTGCTCGGCGAGTGGGACCGCCCGTACAAGACGATGGAATTCGGCAACGAAGCCGATGAAATCCGCGTGCTCGGCAAGATCCTTGAGAAGGGCTATGTCTATCGCGGCCTGAAGCCTGTGAACTGGTGCTTCGACTGCGGCTCGGCGCTGGCGGAAGCGGAAGTCGAATACCAGGACAAGCGCGACCCGGCGATCGACGTCGGTTTCCCGTTTGCCGAACACGACAAGATCGCCCATGCCTTCGGCCTCGACAAGCTGCCGACCGACAAGGGTTATGCGGTGATCTGGACCACCACGCCGTGGACGATTCCCGCCAACCAGGCGCTGAACGTGCATCCGGACCATCGCTACGCGCTGGTGCAGACCGAGCGCAACGGCGAAACCGTTCTGCTGATCCTTGCGGTCGAGCTGGTCGGCTCCTGCATGCAGCGTTACGGCCTCGAAGGCCACATCATTGCGACGGCAAGCGGCGAAGCGCTGTCCATGATCAAGTTCAAGCATCCGTTCGCGAATGCCGACAAGGGTTACGACCGCTATTCGCCGATCTATGTCGGCAGCTATGTCACGCTCGACACCGGCACCGGCATCGTGCACTCCGCGCCGGCCTATGGCGTGGACGACTTCAACTCCTGCAAGGCCCACGGCATGACGGATGATGAAATCCTCAAGCCGGTGATGGGCGACGGCAAGTACGCGTCGTGGCTGCCCTTCTTCGGCGGCATGACGATCTGGGAAGCGTCGAAGCCGATCTGTGCCAAGCTGGAGGAGGTCGGCTCGCTGTTCAAGCTGGTGATGTTCGACCACAGCTACATGCACTGCTGGCGCCACAAGTCGCCGATCATCTATCGCGCGACGTCGCAGTGGTTTGCCGGCATGGACGTCAAGCCGAAAGACGGCAGCGCCACCCTGCGCGAAACCGCGCTGGCCGGCGTGGAAGCGACTGCCTTCTATCCGAGCTGGGGCAAGGCGCGCCTGCACGGCATGATCGCCAACCGGCCTGACTGGACGCTTTCACGCCAGCGTCAGTGGGGTGTGCCGATGGCCTTCTTCGTGCACAAGGAAACCGGCGAGCTGCATCCGCGCACGCCGGAACTGCTGGAAGAAGTCGCCAAGCGCGTCGCGCAGCACGGCATCGAAGCCTGGCAGTCGATCGATCCTAAGGAACTGCTCGGCGCCGACGCCGACATGTACATCAAGAACAAGGACACGCTGGACGTGTGGTTCGACTCCGGCTCCACGCACCATACGGTGCTGCGCGGCTCACACGCGGCGGAATCGCACTTCCCGGCCGACCTCTACCTCGAGGGCTCGGACCAGCACCGCGGCTGGTTCCACTCCTCGCTGCTGACCTCGTCCATGACCGACGGCCGTCCGCCTTACAAGGCGCTGCTCACGCACGGCTTTACGGTTGACGGCGAGGGCAGGAAAATGTCGAAGTCACTCGGCAATACGCTTGCACCGCAAAAGATCTCCGATACCCTTGGTGCCGACATTCTGCGCTTGTGGGTTGCCTCAACCGATTACTCCGGCGAGCTATCGATTTCCGATGAAATCCTCAAGCGCGTAACGGAAGCCTACCGCCGCATCCGTAACACGCTGCGCTTCCTGCTGGCCAACACCTCCGATTTCGATGCCGCAAAGGATGCGGTGCCGATGTCCGAACTGTTGGAAATCGACCGCTATGCGATCGCCCGCATGGCCGAACTGCAGGCGGACATCCTGAAGCATTTCGAGGTGTATGAATTCCACCCGGTGGTCGCCAAGCTGCAGATGTACTGCTCGGAAGACCTCGGCGGCTTCTACCTCGACATCCTGAAGGATCGCCTCTATACCAGCAGCACGACATCGAAGGCGCGCCGTGCGGCGCAGACCGCGCTGTACCACATCACCCACGCACTGCTGCGCGTGATGGCGCCGATGCTGTCCTTCACCGCCGAGGAAGCATGGGCGGTGTTCGCGGGCGAACAGATTTACAAGGAAAGCGGCGAGACGATTTTCACGCAGACCTACTATGCCTTGCCGGATGTGCCGGACGGCGCAGCGCTGCTGGACAAGTACACCGCGCTGCGCGAAATTCGTGCCGCCGTGACGAAGCAGCTGGAAGAAGTGCGCGTGGCCGGCGGCATCGGCTCCTCGCTGCAGGCGGAAGTGGAGATTCGTGCCAGCGGCGACAAGTGCACGCTGCTTGAAAGCCTGGGCGACGACCTGCGCTTCGTCCTCATCACCTCGCAGGCAAAAGTCACGCGCGTGGCGAGCGAATTGGAAGAAGCGATCGTGGTCACACCGTCTTCGCAACCGAAATGCGAGCGTTGCTGGCATTACCGTGCCGACGTCGGCGCCGATCCCGCGCATCCGACGATTTGCGGACGCTGCGCCAGCAACCTGTTCGGCAGCGGCGAGCATCGCACGCACGCTTGAACCACCGGCAGTCATTCCCGCTGCGGCGGGAATGACGCCTGAACACCACGGACCACCATGGCCAAACAAAAAAGCTTCAAATCCCTTTCCTCTTCACCGAGCTCCAGCCTCGCACCCTGGCTGGGCATCGCCGCCATCGTCATCCTGCTGGACCAGGTCACCAAAATCACCATGAGCCGGCTCTTCACGTACGGCGAATCCCGTCCGTTCACTTCGTTTTTCAACCTCGTGCTGGCACACAATCCGGGCGCTGCCTTCAGCTTCCTCGCAGCCGAGTCCGGCTGGCAGCGCTACTTGTTCACCGGTATTGCCCTTGCCGCAGTCGGCTTCATCATTTACCTGCTGAAGCGCCATGCGGGCCAGCGCGTGTTCTGCTGGGCGCTGGCATTGATCCTGGGCGGCGCGATCGGCAACGTCATCGATCGATCGCTCTACGGTTACGTGATCGACTTCCTCGATTTCCATGCCGCCGGCTGGCATTGGCCCGCCTTCAACGTGGCCGACATGGCGATCTGCACAGGCGCCGCGCTCTTCGTGTTCGATGAATTGCGCCGCGTCGGCAAGTAACTGGCGGCTGACGCCGCTGCTACACTAGCCCGATTGGCTTAGGGAGAAGCGTATGGACCTCGCTGGCAAGAAGATCGTACTCGGCATGAGCGGCGGCATCGCTTGCTACAAGGTGGCGGAATTCACGCGCGGGCTGGTCAAGGCCGGCGCCTCGGTGCAGGTGGTGATGACGCAGGCGGCGACGCAGTTCATCACGCCGGTAACGATGCAGGCGCTCTCCGGCCATACCGTCCACACCGACCAGTGGGACGCGCGCATTGCCAACAACATGCCGCACATCGATCTCACGCGCGGCGTCGACGCCATCATCATCGCCCCCTGCTCCGCCGATTTCATGTTCAAGCTGGCCCACGGCGCATGCGATGACCTGCTCTCGACGCTGTGCGTGGCGCGCCCGATGCATGTGCCGCTGATGATCGCTCCCGCGATGAACGTCGAGATGTGGCAGAACGCCGCGACGCAACGCAATCTCGCGCAGATCAAGGCCGACGGCATCCTGGTGTTCGGCCCCGACGCCGGCGACCAGGCCTGCGGCGAGACCGGCATGGGCCGCATGCTGGAACCGGAACAGCTGCTGGAAGAAACCATCGCCTCCTTCTGCCGCAAGTCGCTCGCGGGCAAGCGCGTGCTGCTCACTGCCGGCCCGACCTTCGAACCCATCGACCCGGTGCGCGGCATTACGAATCTGTCTTCCGGCAAGATGGGTTACGCCATCGCCCGCGCCGCGCGCGAAGCCGGCGCCGAGGTCACGCTCGTGTCCGGGCCGACCGCGCTTGCGACGCCGTATGGCGTGCATCGCATCAACGTGCAGACCGCACGGCAGATGCATGATGTCGTGCTGTCGCATGTCGATGGCGCCGACATCTTCGTCGCGGTAGCGGCGGTGGCCGACTGGCGCGTCGCCAATGCAAGCGAACAGAAGCTCAAGAAAACCAACGAGCACGACGTGCCGCAACTGCAGTTCGAACAGAATCCGGATATCCTTGCGACCGTCGCAAAGCTGCCAAAGCATCCCTATTGCGTGGGCTTTGCCGCCGAGTCGGAAAATCTGCTGCAGTACGGTGAAGAGAAACGCAGGAAGAAGGGCATTCCCCTCCTTGTGGGCAATATCGGGCACCAGACTTTCGGCAAGGACGAAAACGAGCTCGTGCTGTTCGACGACAAAGGACACCTGCGCGTTCCGCGCGCCGCCAAGCAAGACCTGGCGCGACAGCTCGTGGCCGAAATAGCAAGCCGCATCTGATTCCAGCCTGTATCTTTTTGTAATGCCTCGCATCGGGGCACCAGCCTCAATTTATCCTTATCGACCATGAAAACCATCGACGTCAAGATCCTCGACCCGCGCATGAAAGAACAGCTTCCTTCCTACGCAACGCCCGGCAGCGCAGGCTTGGACCTGCGCGCCTGCATCGAGGCGCCACTGACCATCAAGCCGGGCGAGACCCACCTGATCCCGACCGGCATCGCCATCCACATCGGCGACCCGGGATACGCGGCGATGATCCTGCCGCGCAGCGGCATGGGCCACAAGCACGGCATCGTGCTGGGTAATCTCGTGGGCTTGATCGATTCGGATTACCAAGGCCAGTTGATGGTCTCGACATGGAATCGCGGCCAGAACGAATTCGTGCTGAACCCGATGGAGCGCCTGGCGCAACTGGTGATCGTGCCGGTGCTGCAGGTCGGCTTCAACGTGGTTGATGAATTCGACAGCAGCGAGCGCGGCGCCGGCGGTTTCGGTAGCACCGGAAAGCACTGAAGGAGCACGCATGGCTGACTCGCACCGGCGCACCGCTCGCCTTTCGCAACGCTCTTTGACTTCACCCTGGCTGACATTGCCGCTGGCATTGCTGCTGGGTGCCTGCGCGACGACCGTCACGCCCTCAGCGACGGCACCGACTTCCGCGCCCACGGCGTCGCAGCAGGCATCGGCTCCCGCGGCATCGCAGCAACCCGTCGCCGCGCCTGAACAAAGCGAACTGCGCACGCTGGCTACTTTGCAGGACCGCCTGTATCGCGTCTCTGCGCCGCTGCTCGTCAACAATACCGACTTGTGCCGCGTCAGTGCGCGCAACCTGCTCGGTTTCACCGCCAAAAACCGCTTCTCCTACTCCGCCGAACTGGCGAATGCCGCCTCCAGCATGCTGGGCCTGGACGACAGGCTGCAGGTGACGGGCGTACTGCCGGGAAGTGGCGCCGCGCGTGCCGGCGTCAAGCGCGGCGACTTCCTGCTGTCCGTCGAAGACAGGCCGCTGCCGCAGGGCGAGAACGCAGAGCGCCACGCAGCAACCGTACTCGCGCCGCTGGTGACGCGACGCTCGAACGTGAAGATGACGATCCAGCGCGACGGCAGCACGATGGCGCTGACAGTGCCGCTGACCTATGCCTGCGCCTTCGGCATCGAACTCGGCAATACCGACAATGTGATCGCCTATGCGGACGGCCATCGCGTGCTGGTCTCGCGCGGCATGATGAACACCGCCGCCAGCGACGATGAGCTCGCCGCCGTGCTGGCGAAGGAAATGGCGCACAACATCCTGTCGCATCCCAGCCGCATGAAGATGAACGCGACCATCGGCGGCATCATCGACAACCTGATCCGCGTGCATCCCGACATGAGCACCATGGTTGGCCTGTCCGGAGTCAAGCCGATGCCGAAGGAAATGGATGCGATGGCGGACCGATTGTCGCTCTACCTGCTCGCCCGCGCGGGCTACCCGGTGGACGGCGCTCTCGCATTCTGGGACAAGATGGCGAGCCAGTATCCCGCTACCAACCTTACGGCTTACACAGCCCTGCACCCGGCGACCGACTATCGCCGCGACGCGATGAAAAAGACTGCGGCAGACATCAAGCGCAAGCAGGCTTTGCATAAACCCTTGATGCCTTGAGTCACTCTGTTCGTCGCGGCGCAATGCTGCGGCGAACACCTCCCTCACGTCGCTTTTACGCCGCCTTTTCCCCCGCCCCATTCAACGCTGCCTCAATGGCAGCGCGCTGCAAATCCGGCGCGAACTGCCGAATGAACTCATAGGTGTACGACCGCAGGTAGGCGCCGCGACGCACCGCGAGCCGCGTCACGTTCGGCGCGAACAAATGCGAGGCTTCGATCACCTGCAAACCGGCCGCCCGATTGTGTTCCACAGCCATCGACGCCACCAGGCCAACGCCGAGGCCGAGCGACACGTATTGCTGGATCACGTCGGAATCCATCGCGGTCAGCACGATGTCCGGCTCGATGCCCGCCTTCGCAAAGGCTTCGTCGATATGGCCGCGACCAGTGAAGCCGACATCGTAGGTAATGAGCGGATAAGCACCGAGATCCTGCAGCGATATCGACGGCAGCGACGCCAGCGGATGTCCATCAGGCACCACGATCATGTGGTTCCAGTGATAGCACGCGAAAGACACGAGATCGTCGAAGCGGCTCAGGCCTTCGGTGGCAATACCGATATCGGCCTTGCCCGACAAGACCCACTCGGCGATATGTTCCGGCGTACTCTGCTGCAGGGCGATGCGCACATCGGGGAATGCATTGCGGAATTGCTGGACCACGCGCGGCAATGCATAACGTGCCTGAGTGTGGGTAGTGGCAATGGTGAGCGTGCCCTTCCGTTCGCCGGAATAATCGTTGCTTGCCTGGCGCAGGTTTTCTGCTTCGAGCAGCAGGCGTTCGATGATCTTGAGGATGCCTTTGCCAGGCTCGGTGAGGCCGGTCAGGCGCTTGCCGTTGCGCTCGAAGATTTCAACGCCAAGCTCTTCTTCCAGCTCGCGTATCTGGCGGCTGACGCCGGGCTGCGAGGTGTAGAGCACGTTGGCGACTTCCGTGAGGTTGAAGCCGCGACGCGCGGCTTCGCGGATGGAGCGCAGTTGCTGGAAATTCATGTTCTTGTCCTTTCAAACGGCTTCATCGACAAATACACGCAGTCGTTTCGGCCGCACGACGAGGGTTTCGCCCTCCTTCAGTGCGAGCTGTGCGTAGCGCTCGGAAGAAATCACTGCCTCGATCGGTTGCGCATTGTCCGCACGCTCCAGCTCCAGCTGTGCCAGCGGTCCGATCGCGTGGGCACGGCGCAGGCGCGCGACGATGCCCTCGGCGTCCGCCGTGAAGCGCTCGATCTCGATGTCGTGCGGACGCACGAAGCCGATACCCTGCGCATCGCGCGCGCCCTCGTGGTCGGGCGCCTCCAGATGCACACCCCCGGCATCGAGCACACCTTCGTGCACACGGCCATGGAACAGGTTGACGTTGCCGAGGAAGCCGTACACGAACGGCGAGGCGGGATGGTTATAGACCTGACCGGGCGAGCCGATCTGCTCCACCTTGCCCTTGTTCATCAACACGATCCGGTCCGCGACTTCGAGCGCTTCCTCCTGGTCGTGAGTGACGAAGATGCTCGTCACATGCAACTCGTCGTGCAGGCGACGCAGCCAGCGGCGCAACTCCTTGCGCACCTTGGCGTCGAGCGCGCCGAAGGGTTCGTCGAGCAGCAGCACGCGCGGTTCCACCGCCAGCGCGCGGGCGAGCGCGATGCGCTGGCGCTGGCCGCCGGAGAGTTGGGGCGGATAGCGGTCTGCCAGCCAATCCAGCTGCACCAGGTCGAGCAGCGACATCACCTTCTTGCGGATCTCCGCGTCTGATGGACGCTGGCCGCGCGGTTTCACCCGCAAGCCGAACGCGATGTTCTCGAACACGCTCATGTGCTTGAACAGCGCGTAGTGCTGGAACACGAAACCGACCTGGCGCTCGCGCACGTGATGCCCGGATGCGTCGTCGCCATCGAGGAACACCTGGCCGGCATCCGGCTGCTCGAGGCCGGCGATGATGCGTAACAGCGTGGTCTTGCCGCAGCCGGAAGGCCCGAGCAAGGCAGTCAGTTCGCCCGACGGAAAATCCAGCGATATGTTGTCGAGCGCGACGAAATCGCCGAAGCGCTTGCTGATGTTCTTGGCCTCGATACCCATGATTACTGTCCCTCGTGCAGCGGCTGCAAGTGCAAGTCCTGCGCGCGCCATTCAATGAAAGATTTGACCGCCAGCGTCACCAGCGCGAGCAATGCCAGCAGCGATGCCACCGCAAACGCCGCGGCGAAGCTGTATTCGTTGTAGAGAATCTCGACCTGCAGCGGCATCGTGTTTGTTTCGCCGCGCACGTGGCCGGACACGACCGACACCGCACCGAACTCGCCCATCGCTCGCGCATTGCAGAGAATCACGCCGTACAGCAGACCCCATTTGATGTTGGGCAGGGTCACATGCCAGAACGTACGCCAGCCGGACGCGCCGAGCACCAGCGCCGCCTCTTCCTCTTCCGTGCCCTGCGACTGCATCAGCGGAATCAGCTCGCGCGCCACGAAGGGAAAGGTAACGAATATGGTTGCCAGCACGATGCCCGGCACGGCGAACAGGATCTTGATGTCGTGCTCGCGCAGCCACGGCCCGATCCATCCCTGTGCGCCGAAGATCAGCACATAGATCAGTCCGGAAATGACCGGCGACACCGAGAACGGCAGGTCGATCAGGGTCAGCAGGATGCTCTTGCCGCGAAACTCGAACTTCGCGATGGCCCACGCTGCGGCGACACCGAAAACGAGGTTGAGCGGCACGGCAATGGCGGCGGTCAGCAGGGTCAGCTTGATGGCGGACCAGGCATCCGGCTCGGTGATGGCGGCGAGATAGGCATCGACACCTTTCTTCAGCGCTTCCGCAAACACCGCCGCCAGCGGCACGAACAGGAACAGCGTAAGGAAGGCGAAGGCGATACCGATCAGCAGCGCGCGTACCCAGAAAGGTTCCACCGTCGCCGCCGGCGCATAGGCAGGTTCGCCGCGCGGGCCGGCAGCGGCCGGCAAGGTGGACAATGTGGAAGCGGCAGCGCTCATGTCAGGCTTTCTCCGCCCGGCCGCGCTTGCGGGCCCAGGCTTGCAACAGGTTGATGGTCAGGAGCATGAGGAAGGACACGACCAGCATCACGACGGCAATCGCGGTGGCGCCGGCATAGTCGTACTGCTCCAGCTTGGTGATGATGAACAGCGGCGTGATCTCGGACACCATCGGCATGTTGCCGGCGATGAAGATGACCGAGCCGTATTCGCCGGTGGCGCGCGCGAAGGCCAGCGCGAACCCCGTCAGCAGGGCCGGCAGGATGGTTGGGAAAATAACCTTGATGAAGGTTTGCAGGCGGTTAGCGCCGAGACTCGCCGCGGCCTCTTCAAGCTCGCGCTCCGCCTCCTCCAGCACCGGCTGCACCGTGCGCACGACAAAGGGCAGCCCGATGAAGGTCAGCGCGATGACGACACCGAGTGGCGTGAACGCGATCTTGATGCCCAGCGGCTCCAGGTAACGGCCGATCCATCCGTTGGGAGAATACAGTGCGGTCAGCGCGATGCCGGCCACCGCCGTCGGCAGCGCAAACGGCAGATCGACCAGCGCATCGATGATCTTCTTGCCCGGGAAGCGGTAGCGCACCAGCACCCAGGCGACGATCCCGCCGAACACCACGTTGAGCGCGGCGCCGATCAGTGAGGCGCCGAAACTGAGCTGGTAGGACGCCACCACGCGGTCGGACGACACGGCATTCCAGAATGCCTCCCATGTCATCGAAAACGTCTTCAGGAAGACCGCGGACAAGGGAATGAGTACGATCAGCCCCAAATAGAGCAGCGTGTAGCCGAGCGAGAGCGGGAAACCCGGAATCACCCGCGACGCGCTGCGTGCCGCTCCTGATGCAGTTGCTGCTACCGACATATCCCCTCTATTTATTACAAATACAGCTATGGAAAACGAATAATTCCATTTTCAGGTTATAAAGAGAACGACTTTTTTTGCATGTCGGTAGTAGAAAAACGAATATGCGCTTTTGGCCTCTTACCCCAATGCAAGTACCCAAATGTGCTGGCAGCGTCCTGCAATGCTCATAGCTTGGCGATCGACACTTCGGTTGCCTTCACCAGCGCAACCACTTCCGAACCCGGTTCGAGACCGAGGTCGCGAATCGATCTCGTGGTGATGACCGAAGTGACGATGCCGGCCGGCGTTTCCACATCGACCTCCGATACCACCGGACCTTCGATGATGTTCTTGACCTTGCCGCGGAACTGGTTGCGTACGTTGATTGCCTGAATACTCATGGTTTCTCCATGTGGGTTGATGAATTGATTGATTGCTAGATCGCCCAGGCGACCTGGCTGACGGTTCTCAACAGCGACACGTCGCCCAGCGGGCTGTCGCTGCTTGTAGCGGGATGCCGCAGCACGCGCGCCAATACTTTTTCTTCGAGCTGCGCGAAGGCCGCGCTGCCCCGCGCGCGCGGGCGCGGCAGGGTGATGCGCTCGTCGAGCGTGATCGCGCCATCCTCGATCAGCACCACACGGTCGGCCAGTGCGATGGCTTCCTGCACATCGTGCGTCACGAGCACGGCGGTAAAGCCGCGCTGCTGCCACAAGGTCTCGATCAACTGCTGCATCTCGATCCGCGTCAGCGCATCGAGCGCGCCGAGGGGTTCGTCCAGCAGCAGGATCTGCGGGTCATGCACCAGGGCGCGCGCAAGGGCGACACGCTGGCGCTGTCCGCCCGAGAGCACCGCGGGCCATTCCTTCGCACGTTCCTTCAGCCCCACGTTGTCCAGCGCCTCGGCTGCCTTGCCCTGCGAATGAGGCAATCCGAGCGCCACGTTGTCGAGCACGCGCTTCCATGGAAGCAGGCGCGAGTCCTGGAACATGATGCGGATTTCAGGCGCCGAGACATCGAAGCGGACCTGCCCCGCATCGATCCGTTCCAGCCCTGCGACAAGGCGCAGCAAGGTGCTCTTGCCACATCCGCTGCGCCCGACGATCGCAACGAATTCACCCGGCTCGATGTGCAAGTCGACGGCTTTCAATACCTGCCGTCCGGAGTAGGACTTCTGCAAGCCCAGCACATCAACCCGTACGCCGCGCCGCTGCCGCGCGGCCGCGCTGACCTGCTTGTGTTCGCGTGTATCGTTCTTCACGGTGATCTCCTATCGATAAGCCGGATGCCAGCGCAGCGCATAGCGCTCCACGCCTCGCGCGGCCACGTCGGCAAGCTTGCCGAGCAGCGCGTAGAGCAGGATGCCGACCAGCACGACATCGGTCTGCAGGAATTCGCGTGCATTCATCGTCATGTAGCCGATGCCGGATTGCGCGGAGATCGTTTCCGATACGATGAGCAGTACCCACACCAGGCCGAGCGCGAAACGCACGCCGACCAGGATGGATGGCAGTGCGCCGGGCAGGATCACATCGCGATACAGCGGCCAACCGGAAAGGCCGTAGCTCCTGGCCATTTCGATCAAGCCCTTGTCCACCGAACGAATGCCATGGAAGGTGTTCAGGTACACAGGGAAGAACACGCCGACCGACACGAGGAAAAGCTTGGCGATTTCGTCGATGCCGAACCAGAGGATTACCAAGGGAATCAGCGCCAGCGCCGGAATGTTGCGAATCATCTGGATGGTGGTATCGAGCAGCATTTCGGCCGACTTGAAGGAACCCGTCAGCAGGCCGAGCAACAGCCCCGCTCCGCCGCCGACGGCGAACGCGGAGAGCGCACGCCACGCACTGATGCGCAGGTGCGTCCACAGTTCGCCGGACGCCGTCAGTTCCCACGCCGCACGCACCACCGCGACCGGTTCCGGCAGCACGCGCGTGGACAACCAGCCTGCGCGTGCCGCAAGTTCCCAGACCAATACCAGCGCCACCGGTACGACCCACGGCGCAAAATGCCCGGCGGCGTTGCGTATCCATGCACCGGAACTTCGCCGGGCCGGCGACGCAGGTTCGATTGCAATTGCAGTCATGCCATCCTCCTCAGCTTTGCGATACCTTGGGCAGGAAGCCGTTGGCAACGACTTCGCCAAACGGGCCGGTGAGCGAACTCAGCTGTGCTGCTGCGTCACGCTTGCCGATCAGCGGGAATACGAGTTCGGCAAAGCGATATGCTTCTTCCAGGTGCGGATACCCGGACAGGATGAAGGTCTCGATGCCAAGCTCCTGGTATTCCCGCATGCGTGCCGCGACGGTTTCCGGGTCGCCGACCAGTGCCGTGCCCGCGCCGCCGCGCACCAACCCGACGCCGGCCCACAGGTTAGGCGACACTTCCAGCTTGTCGCGCTTGCCGCCATGCAGGGCAGCCATGCGACGCTGGCCTTCGGAGTCCATCTTCGCGAATGCGGTTTGCGCGCGCGCGATGACTTCATCGTCCACATACTGGATCAATTCATCGGCGGCCTTCCATGCGGCATCGTTCGTTTCCCGCACGATCACATGCAGGCGAATGCCGAAGCGCACCGTGCGACCGTGCCTTGCCGCGCGAGCCCGGATGTCCGCAATCTTTTCCGCGACAGCGGCCGGCGGTTCACCCCAGGTCAGATACACATCGACCTGTTCCGCCGCGAGCTCGTGCGCGGCCGGCGAAGAGCCGCCGAAAAACAGCGGCGGATGCGGCTTCTGCACGGCGGGGAACAAGGTCTT
>DASVLM010000552.1:0-1545 GCA_036384875.1 Noviherbaspirillum sp. | reverse complement strand
GTGGCTTGGGCTGCTCGGCCTGATCGTCTCGCTGGCGTGCGCGCTGGTCATCGCTTGGTTGTGGTGGCACTTCGTCCTTCAGCGTGACTTTCGCCCGATCAATCCCTATCGACCTATCGATGTCAAGGTCTACGAGCTGGAACGCGCCAACGCTAAGTATCCGGGCGCGCTTGCCTACCTCGACGCCGTCCGCCATCAACAACGGCCGATCGTGCAGCACGACATTGACGTGCTGGCGACCATCCGCGGGAAACAGCGGTTCACGCAAGGAGCAGATCGATGAAGCATGTGTGCAAGTGGCGCGAGCATCGCCGGTCGTCTCGCCGAGCGAAGCGCAGCCAACCCAGCTCGGTTCGCTGCCGCCGACGTATGCGCGGTGCGTCACGTCCCCTTCGGCGCCGGCTGCCGGCGTGAAGCAATGACCCGCGCTTAAGCGGGTCCATCAAGGAGCGTAGCGATGAAGTTTTGCACAAAGAGTCTGATAGTGGCCTCGATCGCCATGCCGTTGTCGATGCAAAGCGCTCGCGCGCAGGGCATTCCGGTGCTCGATGCGTCCACGCTCGCGCAGGCGATCCTCACTGTCAAGCAATTGGAGCAGCAGTACGTCACGATCACCGACGCGTACCAATCGACGATTGGCAACCGCGGCTTGGGCGACATATTCAATGATGCGTCCCTGCGCGAATACCTTCCGGATCAATGGCAGTCCGTGTACGACCAGGTGAGGAGCGGTCAGCTGAACGGGATCAGCGGCGTGGCTCAAAGCATCGAGCAGCAAGAAGGTATGACGGCGTACACGCCGGGTCAGCAGCGGCTGAATGACACGGAAGCTGCGAACAAGGCGATGGCGATGCGCGCGTATCAAGCGTCAATCGACCGGCTGAACAACATCCAGCATCTGATGCAGCAGTCGAACCTAACGCAAGACCCTGCGGCGAAGGCGGATCTGCAAAATCGCTGGTCTGCTGAGATTTCGTCGATCAACGCCGACAAGATGCGGCTCGATCTGGCGGCAAGGCTGGAGGACGCGGAGAAGTCGCTCGCTCAGCAGGCTGCGCATCGCGACATGCAACAGCGCCTGAACGGCGACGACACGAGCGACCAATAACGGAGCGCGACCATGCAACTGCATATCTTCACCGATATGTTCAATGCGTTCGACACGCAGGTTCTCGATACGATCAGCACGGGGTCGGCGAGGATGATTTCGCTAATCAGTCCGCTGGTCGCCGCAGGGTTTAGCCTCTACGTGCTGCTCGTGCTGGTGTCGTATTGGCGGGGCCACAACGATAAACCGATCGCCGACTACATGATGAAGATGGCCGGGTGGGCGGTTGTGCTGACGGCCGGCATGAACATCGGCTACTACAGCGAGTACGTGGTGCCGTTCTTCAACGGGCTCGGTGACGACCTCAGTCGTGCGTTGATGGGTGGCAACGATCTGAGCAACGGGCTCGACACCCTGCTGAATCTCTATATTTCAGCGATCAAAGCCATGTACGCGGGCCTCACGTGGACCGATATTGGCCTATACGTTGAAGTTTC
>DASVLM010000551.1:0-2970 GCA_036384875.1 Noviherbaspirillum sp. | reverse complement strand
CGACGATACGATCAAGAAGCGCCTGCCCTCGATCCTCGAAATCGGCCACAAGTTCGCCAACGTCGACGCCACGCGCGAACCGATTCCTGTCGTGCCGACGATCCACTATCAGATGGGCGGCATTCCGACCAACATCCACGGCCAGGTCGTGGCACCGAAGAACGGCGACCCGAACGCCGTCGTGCGTGGCCTGTACGCCATCGGCGAATGCGCCTGCGTCTCGGTACACGGCGCCAACCGCCTCGGTACGAATTCGCTGCTCGACCTCGTGGTGTTCGGCCGTGCCGCGGGCAACCACATCGTCGCCAGCCACCTGGAAGACAAGAGCAACAAGCCGCTGCCGGCGAACGCAGGCGAAGCCGCGCTGGAGCGCATGAACCGCCTGGAGACCAGCACCGGCGGCGAGCGCGTGCAAAGCGTGGCCAACGAAATCCGCTCGACCATGCAACAGTATTGCGGCGTGTTCCGTACCGACGAACTGATGCAAACCGGTTTGAAGAAGATTTTGGAATTGGACGAGAAGCGCAAGCATGTCTCGTTCAAGGACAAGTCCAAGGTGTTCAACACTGCGCGCATCGAAGCGCTGGAGCTGGACAACCTGATCGAGACCGCCAAGGCCACCATCACGTCGGCCGCAGCCCGCAAGGAGTCGCGCGGCGCGCACGCGCACAGCGATTTCCCCGATCGTCATGATGATGAATGGATGAAGCACACGCTGTGGTTCTCCGAAGGCAACCGCCTCGATTACAAGCCTGTGAAGACCCAGCCGCTGACGGTCGAAACCTTCAAGCCGAAAAAACGTACTTTCTAAGGTTCTGGATCATGACGACAACTACCCGCAAGTTCAAGATTTACCGCTACGATCCGGACAAGGATGCCAAGCCTTACATGCAAGAGCTGACCGTTCAGCTGCAAGCGACCGACAAGATGCTGCTTGATGCGTTGCAACGCATCAAGGCCGACGTGGACGATTCGCTGGCGCTGCGCCGCTCCTGCCGCGAAGGCGTGTGCGGTTCCGACGCGATGAACATCAACGGCAAGAACGGCCTGGCCTGCACCACCAACCTGAAGGAACTGCCGGAAGTCATCGAGCTGCGTCCGCTGCCCGGCCTGCCCGTGATCCGCGACCTGATCGTCGACATGACGCAGTTCTACAAGCAATATGAATCGATCAAGCCTTACCTGATCAACGACAGTATTCCGCCCGAGAAGGAACGTTTGCAAAGCCCGGCCGAGCGCGAAGAGCTGGATGGCCTGTACGAGTGCATCCTGTGCGCCTGCTGCTCCACGTCCTGCCCCTCGTTCTGGTGGAATCCGGACAAGTTCGTCGGCCCGGCCGGCCTGCTGCAAGCCTACCGCTTCATCGCCGACAGCCGCGACGAAGCCACCGGTGCACGCCTGGACAACCTGGAAGACCCGTACCGCCTGTTCCGCTGCCACTCGATCATGAATTGCGTCGATGTATGCCCGAAGGGCTTGAACCCGACGCGCGCGATCGGCAAGATCAAGGAGTTGATGGTCCGCCGCGCCATCTAAGAAGTGACGGCGCAATGCCTGTAAGGTATTGCGCCGAACTTCAGCGATGCACGACAGTCCAAGAGAAACACCATGTTTGCCAGCCATCAAGACGATCCCGTCAAGCGAGCACGCTTGCGCTGGCGCGCCCGGCGCGGCTTGCTGGAAAACGATTTGATCGTGACCCGCTTCCTCGATCTGCACGAGGAAAGCATGACGGATGAGGAAGTCGACGCCTTTTCCCGCCTGATGGAATTGAGCGACAACGATCTGCTCAATTTGTTATTGGCGCGCAACGAGCCGCAGGGGGAAACGGACCTGCCCCACGTCCGCGCAATGCTGGAACGATTGCGCAAGGCCTGAGGCGTTTGCCATAAAGCCTTGCGCCGGCCAATTGAAATCGACACGTTTTCTGCTTTTGTTTTCGACCGATTTTTCGCTTATTTGCTTCGTTATTTGCCCATTATCCGCTCCAACAAGAAGGAAGAGCCATGAACCTATCCGATACCAAAGCCACGCTGTCTTTCTCCGACGGCAGCCCTTCGCTGGAAATGCCGATCTACAAAGGCTCAGTCGGCCCGGACGTCATCGACATCCGCAAGCTGTACGGCACTACCGGTAAGTTCACCTACGACCCCGGCTTCATGTCGACCGCGTCGTGCAATTCCTCCATCACCTACATCGACGGCGACAAGGGCGAGCTGCAATACCGCGGCTATCCGATCGAACAGTTGGCCGTCAATTGCGATTTCCTCGAAACCTGCTATTTGCTGTTGAACGGCGAACTGCCGAACCAGGCCGAGAAAGACAAGTTCGTCGAGACCGTTACCATGCACACCATGGTGCATGAACAGATGCAATTCTTCTTCCGCGGCTTCCGCCGCGACGCGCATCCGATGTCGGTCCTGGTTGCGACCGTCGGCGCGCTGGCTTCGTTCTACCACGATTCGCTCGACATCAACGATCCGCATCACCGCGAAGTCTCGGCCGTTCGCCTGATCGCCAAGATGCCGACCCTGGTTGCCATGGCTTACAAGTATTCGATCGGCCAGCCCTTCGTCTATCCGCGCAACGACCTGTCCTACAGCGCCAACTTCATGCGCATGATGTTCTCCAACCCGTGCGAAGACTACAAGGTCAACGACGTGCTGGTACGCGCGCTGGACCGCATCCTGATCCTGCACGCCGACCACGAGCAAAACGCCTCGACCTCGACGGTGCGCCTGTCCGGTTCCTCCGGCGCCAATCCCTTCGCCTGTATCGCCGCCGGCATCGCCTGCCTGTGGGGCCCGGCGCACGGCGGCGCCAACGAAGCTGCCCTGAACATGCTCAAGGAAATCGGTTCGCCCGACAAGATCGGCGAGTTCGTCAAGCAGGTCAAGGACAAGAACAGCGGCGTCAAGCTGATGGGCTTCGGTCATCGCGTCTACAAGAATTACGATCCGCGCGCCAAGC